>JAEELJ010000088.1 GCA_016288855.1 Acholeplasmatales bacterium | reverse complement strand
TAATATAGATTCATCACTTAATATTAATGATGTACCTTCACTACCATTGTAATAAATCTTTTCTACCATTGAATCATCTAAAGTATTTTCATCTAGTTCTTGTTCTTCTTGCAATACAATTTTAGATACACGAGAGTCACATAAAATAGAACTTCCTAATTCTGCCTTAGGTAAATCTATGAATTCAAGTGAAGAGTTATTATAAAAAGCATAACGTCCTATATAAGTAACAGAACTTGCGATTGAAACACTTTCTAGGTTAATGCATTGGCTAAATGCATATGTTCCTATTTTTACATATTTATCTGGTATAACTATAGATTTAAGATAAAGGAATGCAGAAAATGCTTCTTCATGAATTTCATATTTAGAATTTGAATTTAGGTTATTAGGTAATACTAAATCCACCTCATTACCTAAATATTTTAATATATAATTACAATCATTATAATCAAAATAATAATATCCATCATCTGTATGATGTACCTTTGATTCTTCTTTTTCATTAGAACGATATAATGCATATGTAAATATAGTATTATCTTCATATTTTATAGAATCATTAGTATTTAATACTTCAACTAAATAATAACAACCACCAAATGCCATATTACCTACTTCTTCTAAGCTATTAGGTAATGTTATTGAAGTTAAAGATGAATAAGAGAATGCATATTCACCAATTGACTTTAGTGTTTCAGGTAATTCTATACTTACTAAGCTATCAGTATATCTAAATGCACCATCCATAATTTTTTCAACACCATTTGGTATTTTTACATATCTTATATAGTCATCATTATAAAAGCAATTATAATAAATATCATAAGATTCATTATTAAACTTTTCAGGTAGTATTAAATCATAAGTAGTATTTTCTAATAATACATCTATTAAATAATATCTATTATCTTTTTTCATATATGCATAATCATTATCAACAATAATTATAGAATTTGTATCTTCTTTATTAATAACTAATGCATCCTGTGCTATATATCCATAGCTATCAGTATTTACTTCAAGTTCTAGATTTGAATAATTATATATTTCATATAATTTTTTACAATCATAGAAAGCACGCTCACCAATTTCTTCAATTGTTGATGGAATTGTTATAGATAAAGTATTTCTAGCACCAAAATAAGAATCTATTTTAGTTACTGGTATTCCATTAATATAATCTTTAATTTTTAAGATAAATTCATCTTTATTTAATGATACTGCAGTATAAAAGCTTTTAGTAGAATCAAGCTCATATCTAACATTATCAACTACTACACTTTTTTCTATTTTAGTTGTTGTAGTATTAACTGTAGTTGATGTTTGAGTTTTAGATGTTGTAGTATTAACTGTAGTTGATGTTTGAGTTTTAGATGTTGTTGTTACATTAGCTTTTGTAGTAGTATTACTTGTAACCTTACATCCACTTAACACTGTTAATGCAAATAATGACATTGATAATGCTTTAATAATTTTATTAGTTTTCTTCATAATTACCCCCGTAAACACACTAATAAATTATAACATTATTAAAATTCTATATCAATAATATGAAGTTATTTATATTGTAATTCTTCTCTTATATTTTGCTTTAATTCTATATATTTTTTATTTGTATATTTCAAAGGTATATCTTTTGTAATACCTATACCTAATGCACCATCTCCTGTATGACATGCAATAGATAATGCTAATGGACTATCAACTATCTCTATATTCCCTAATTGTTCTCTTATTTTGCTTTTTAAATATTCTATTTTATCTTTATTAGAATCAGTATATGCAATACCTACTTTAACATTATTAACCTCTCCATCAATTTCCTTTAAGAAGCCATTAATATCTCTTTTTATAGCATCAAGCATTATATCTATACCATTTTCTATTGTTCTATTACGCATTCTAAATTTATCAAGCTTTTCACCTTCATAAATAAGAATAGGCTTAATCTTTAACATTCCACCTAATGCTGCAGCTGTTTTAGTTATTCTTCCACCTTTTTTTAGATATTTTAATGTATCAAGCATTAAATATATTCTAGACTCACTTCTAACACTTTCTAGTATTTCCTTTATTTCTTTTGCAGAATAATTAAGATCAACTAATTCCTTTGCATCAATTACACTTTGACGTAATGTTACTGATATTCTTTTATTATCAACTACATATACCTTATTTTGATAAAATGTATTTGCTTCATTATTTGCCATTTCATATGTCATAGAAAGACCTGATGACATTGGTATATGTAATATGCAATCATATTCCTGTAATAATTCGTCCCATACTTCACGTACAGCATAAATTGAAGGCTGTGATGTTGAAACATTTAAATCATTTTCTAGCATATTAAAGAATTCTTTTCTTTCTAGATTTATACCTTCAAAATATTCCTTACCATCAACAATAAAAGGCATAGGAATAATTCTTACACCAAGTGATTCTGCTTCATCTTTTGTTAATCCACTCATAGTATCAGTGACTATTGCAATTTTAGCCATTTTATAATCCTCCTAATTAATTATGTCAACTGTTGACATTTTTTTAATTACTATTGGATTATAAAGCCTAAAATAAATTAATTCAATGAATTAGAAGCATTTAATTGGTTCAAAAAAGTTTACATATTAAAGAAAAAAAGCTAGTAAACTAGCTTTTATTTCGAAATAGATTTAATTAAGAATTCTTTTATTTCTTCATTAGACAAGTCATATTTATTATATAAATCAGAAAGTGAACCATTTGGAATAATATCACTAGTCTTAAAAGAATGATTTAAAACTCTAGAATTAAAATTATTCTTTTCCTTATATTCTAATATATTATGATATAAAGTACCATTTGCAACTACCTGTTCAAATACTATTATCTTATTAAATTTATTAAATAATTCATTTAATACATTAGTATCCATTGGTTTTATTGATTTAGCATTAACAACAGTAATATCTAACTTATTATCATCTACTATCTTAGATATTCTTTTAATATCAGAACCATATCCAATAACTGCAATATCATTACCGAAATTTAGGTAATCCCAAGATAGGGTTGCTAAAGCACTATAATCTATATCCTTCTTTTCTTCATCAATTTTTGGATATCTAATCACAACTGGATGATTAATTTCAAATGCTAAATTAAATAAGCTTACTAATTCCTGCTGATCTTTTGGCATTAATACAACCACATTAGGCATTGATAAGAACATAGATACATCATATAAACCTTGGTGTGTTTCACCATCAAAAGCAACAAGCCCCGCTCTATCAATACCAATAATAACAGGTAGGTCTTGTCTTGCGATATCATTTAAGAACATATCATAGCTACGCTGTGAGAATGTTGAATAAATAAGTAAGATGCTTCTTTTATTATGTAATGCCATACCAGCACACATTAATGTCGCATGCTCTTCTGCAATACCAACATCAATAAATGATTCAGGATATAATTCACTAAATTTATTAAGCTTTTCACCAGCCTTCATCGCAGGTGTTACAACAAAGAATTCATTATTCTTTCTTTTTTCACATAAGAAATCCGCAACAGCCTGTGAATAAGAAACCATACCTTCATTTTTATCAATAGGTAAGCCTGTTTGAATATCAAAAGGCTTAACACCATGGAAGCCTTCCTTATCCTCTTCTGCAAATTTATAGCCTTTGCCTTTAGTTGTTATTAATTGAATTAATACAGGACCTTTATTATTTTTTATTCTCTTAAATAATCTAATTAGTGTTTTAATATCATGTCCATAATAAGGACCATAATAGTCAAAGCCTAAATCTTCAAAAATATTATCCTTTTGAATTAAACCCTTTAAGCTTCTTTTTACTCTATGGAAGAATCTAACAATAAAGCCAGGTAATATCTTTGTTAAGAAGCCCTTAAATCCTCTATAGAATTTAGTAGTTCTTAATCTTAATAGAGATTTTGATAAGGCACCAACTGATTTAGAAATACCCATTTTATTATCATTTAAGATAATAATAGGTGAATTATCACCCTTAGTCTGTCCTAAATAATTTAGTCCCTCAAACGCAACACCATTTGAAATAGATGAATCACCTATTAATACAATTTGACGTTTCTTATTGTCACTTACATTTAATCCTGATGCAGCACTAATAGATGTAGATGAGTGACCAGATTCCCAAATATCATATTTAGATTCACTTTTTTTAATATAACCACTCATTCCACCATATTGTCTTAATTTATCAAAGTCCTTTGCACGACCTGTCAAAATCTTATGAACATATGATTGATGTCCTACATCAAATAATAATTCATCCTCAGTGTCATTAAAAACATAATGCATTGCGATAGTAAGTTCAACAACTCCTAAGTTAGAAGATAGGTGTCCTCCTGTCTTAGATACATTTTCAATTAAAAACTTTCTTATATCCTCTGCAAGTTCTTTTAATTCCTTTATAGATAAATCACGTAGGAATGATGGATCTTTTATATCATAAAGATTCAAAAGAATCATCTCCTATTTTATAAATTCAGGTACTTGATTAAATAGTTTATCATACTGATCTTTATATTTTTTCATTACTACCTTTTTTGCTACACTATAATCACAGCTTCTTGTATTTAAATCATGACAATCTGATGCGATAAATGTAACAAGCTTATTCTTAAGTAAGAATTTTAAATTCTTCTTATTTGCTTTATTCTTAAATGCGTCAGCATTTACTTGAATTAATGCATATTTTGCTATTTCCTTATAATCATCAAATGTTAGATAATCATATCTTTCAATATGGGCAATAATAGGCTTATAGCCTTTTATTGTCATATCATATAATATATCTGCAATTGCAGTTTCTAAAGTTGTACTAAATTCAATTAAAACATATTTAGAATTATTCATAGTCTGAATCTTACCATTATCTAAATCCTCTATAAATCTTTCATAATAATATAATTCAGAGCCTAAATAAAGTTTACAATCTAAATCCTTAGCTTTTTCTTTTAATTCAATAAATCTATTTTCTAATAATTCTTTATCTAAATAGTTTTTATTTTGATGTGGAGTTAAAACAATAATTTTATTATCTTCTTCAATTTCTTTTCTAATTAATTCTAAAGATACATCAAAATCCTTTGCCCCATCATCAACCATGGGTAAGATATGACAATGCATTTCAATCATATTAATACCTCCCATTAATCCTAAAAAAATGCCCAAGAAGGGCATTTTATTTATTATTCTGTTTTTAAAGTGTTTTCAGTATTACCATAACCATATTGGTAATAATAATAGCTTTCCTTCTTAGTCATCTTAACCTTAGTAATATTAACACCTATAATGTTATCATTTTGCTTAACAAGACTACTTAAAGAATCCCTTATATCCTTTTTATGAGCTTGGTTTAATGCAACATTATAAATAACACCATCACTTATACTTGCGATAGTTGATGCATCACTACATGCAAGTAGAGGTGGAGTATCAATAAATACATAATCATATTGTTCTTTTAATGTATTAATTAAATCTTTTAATTTTTGGCTTTCTAATACTACAACTGGGTTATCAATTGACTTACCTGCAGTAATAACATCTACACCAGATTCTGTCTTCTTAATGATTTTTCCTAAATCACAAGAATCTTCTAAGTATTCAACTATACCATTTTCCTTTTCAACCTTAAATACTCTATGGATTCTTGGCTTTCTTAAGTCTAAGTCTAATAATACTGCCTTCTTATTATTATTTGAAGCTGTATATGCTAAATTACTTGATACTGTTGTTTTTAATTCACCACCAGTTGTTGATGTAATTGTAATAACCTTAAATGGATTATCAACATTAGCTAATTTAACATTAGATAATACTCTATTATATGGTTCAAAGTTTCTTTGTGAAGGCTTTACTAAATCTTCATCATTTGAAACCTCACCTTGATCAGCCTTAACTCCAATAATTGGATATCCTAAAGCTTCAATTTCTTCTTTTGATTTAAATTTGTTAGATGCAAATTCCTTAACAAATACAACTACTAAACCTAAAACAACACCTGCAAGTACTGCAACTACCATATATAATTTTCTATTAGGACCTGCGTTATAAGAATTCTCACCATAATCACGCTTAGTAATACGGCAAAAGAACTTTTCTTTAGCATCAAGAGTTTCATCAGTTGAATCACTTGAATATCTAACGATTTCATCAACTAATCCTTTTACAATTAGCATTGATTCATCTGCGTTAGTTGTTGTAACCTTAAATGAAATTAACATTGCATCAGTTGAATAAGATGCCTTAATCATGCTTCTTAAGCTTGTAACTGTTAAATCATATTTAACTAAAGATTCATTCTTAGAAACATTTGTTAAAACAGTTTCTGATGTTAAGAAATCACCAATTGTATTAACATATCTTAATGAATTTGTTGTATCAACCTTATCATCATCAGCTTTATATTCTACTGAAACTGAGCCTTCAGCATAATATTTCTTCTTTGTAATACCAAATGTATAAACTGCACCTATTAAAGTTACAGCACAAACTATAACTAATAGTAAAATCCAACTCTTTTTAATTGCGTTAAAAATGTCAGATAAAGTAATCCCTTTTTCTTTTTCTTGTTTTTCCATAACTATAAAACTCCTACCAAAACAAATATAATATAATTATAAATTATAAGTATCTAAAAGTCAAATTATAGAAGCTCTTAAATACCAATATCATCATAAATATCTTTTTTTGCATTTTTACCAAATAAAAATCTAAAAAATGCTCCCATTTTATGAGTAATTAAATAGAATAAATGTCTTATTAAGCATATAGGATAAAAATACCAATGCTTACCCATTTTTGGATATAATGATATCCTATATGCCTTATTAGTCATAAATACTCTTGAAATAAAATAATGTCCCTTTTCCTTATGACGTGATGCTTCCATTATAGTACCATCATTATTTTCTTCACTAAATCCATGTATTCCACTTTTAAGCATGTAGTCTATAAAGAAATTAACATCTTTAATTTCTATATTATCTAATTTCTCATTAGTTAAATAATATATTACATTTAAGATATTATTATAAAGCTTTGATAAATCTAGCTTTAGAAGCTCATTATGTAATAACTGATAATCTATATTAGTTTTCTTTAACATATAATAAAAATCAATTATATATCTAATACCAGCACCAAACCTTAGGTGGTGTGCAAAATGACATATGCAATATATTAAATGATATGTATCATCTAACTTATATTCAAAATTATTTATATTTTTAGATAATCTAAATGGTTCTTTAAAATAATTAGTAAATAAATTCAATGATCCTTCATCAAAAAGTAAGAAATGTAATTCAACCTCATATCCATTTTTAAATAATCCTACATGGTGACTACAATCTTGTCCTACTTCTTCTTTATAACCTAGATTAATCATTATATCTTTAGCTATAGAAAAATCATTATAATCTACATATATATCAATATCTCCTCTTGTTCTTAAGGCAGAGTCAGGATAAAGTCTAGCTAAAACTGCACCTTTAAAATATATATGCTTAATATTATTTTTATTTAATTCATTTGTTAATTCATTTTGCAAATTAAACATTTCTTCTTGTGCAACCGCAAAGTTAATATATTGACTTTTAAACCTCTTATCCTTTGTAACATAATATACTAAAGGGCATAGGTTTTGTTCCTTAGATATTTTTGCTAAGGAATTAAAGTCCTTTATTTCATATGATTCATTTTTGAAATAGCATTTTAAAATATCTAAGAATTCCACATTTATTCTCCTAATTTAATAATTCTTTCATTTAAACTAAAATCTCTTTTATGAGTTATATAAATAATAGTCTTACCCTCTTTAATTAAATTATTTATAACAATATCTTCATTTTCTTTATCTAATGCTGATGTTGCCTCATCTAATAACATAATAGGCTTATTTCTAAGATAAGCTATTGCAAGGCACAATCTTTCCATTTGACCTTCACTTAAACCCTTACCCTTAGTAAG
Organism: Acholeplasmatales bacterium; assembly: GCA_016288855.1. Classification (GTDB taxonomy): domain Bacteria; phylum Bacillota_I; class Bacilli_A; order Acholeplasmatales; family Anaeroplasmataceae; genus Anaeroplasma. Next base: position 6,712 of record JAEELJ010000088.1, on the reverse strand, counting down.
AATATAGTCAAGCTTACCATCTATTTCTTCTATCTCATCTAATAGATTAACCTTAGCTAATGCATTATTAATTAATTCTTGATCAGTAACACCAGTAAGCATTTTAATATTATCTCTTATAGATAAAGAGAATAATATATTATCAACTGATACATAAGATATTAATTCTCTAGTATCAATAGATGCAGTAACGCCATCAAAAGTTATAGTACCACTATTAGGTTTTAAGAATCCTAATAATAACATAAATAAAGTTGTTTTACCAATTCCAGAAGGACCTGATATTTTTACAATATCACCTTTATTAATCTTATATGATAAATCTTTTATAATATATTTACCTAGATCATAATAATAAGAAATATTATTAATACTAATTTCATTAAAATCATTTAATGATTTAGTTATAACCTCATCATCTAAATTAAATAATTTATTAATTCTTTCTTCAGATTCACTACCTAAATGATATTGATTTAAATATCCACTTAAGCTCATAAATGGAGCTTCAATACTATTTATTAATTGCACAACCGCAATTAATGAACCATAACTAAATAAATTCTTTGAAATAAGTATTCCACCTGCAATCATAGATGCAACAAATATAACTGATGTAAAAGTGTAAATAAATCCATTTGCTGAATAAATTATAAAATTTCTTTTGCCCTTACTTCTTCTTGCAGTATGGTTTAATTCCATAAATTCATTATAACTTCTATCCATGGCACTATATGATTTAATAAGCTTATTATTTTCAAATGATTCAATTATAAATGATGAAGCATTTGAATCATCAATCAAAACTTTTTTATGCTGTGGCTTAATTATTTTAGAATACAACTTAGCTAAGCATGCTGCAATAATACCTAAGAGTACAATAATAACTGCAAATAATTTATATTTAGTTTCATCAACTATAATTAATATAGCAAGCGCAATCAAAGCTCTTGCAATTTGAGTTATTAATGATGGTATAGTAGATAAATATTTTCTTAATATATTATTTATATCCTGTTCATATAAAACCTCAATATCACCACTTCTATATTTAATAATTTCATTTATGTTTTTATTAATTAAAGAATTATAAAGTTTGTTCTTTAATAATTCTTCATTATCTAAGTAAAACTTAGAATAAATGAAATTATTAGCAATATGTAATATAATCGCAATTATAACAGATACTGATATTAAAATTATATATAATATTAACTTTTGATATCCAATACTATTATCATTTGATATTTCAAGTGCTTCATTAACTAAATACTTAGATAATAAAGGTACAAGTAATACAAATACCGCAACAAATAATCCTAGTATAGATAATATAATAGTATACTTTTTCTTTATCATTTTTCTTCTCCAATAATTATAATTATTATACTATATTTCTTTAAAGAAATAAACATTATAAAAAGCCACAAAAGTGGCTTAATTATTTAAATATTTAGATAATCTAGTATTTACTACTTCTTTTACCTTTTTTATAGATTGAACCATAAATTCTAGACTTAAATCAAATTTAGATCCAATAGAAACTAAATCAGAATCTAAGATATTATCTCCTTTTTTATTAACAGTTGTTGTATGTTCCTGATAATATGTATTGCTATAAGTCATATCATATGCTGGAGATAATCTATATTTTTTATTTGAATTATCATATATATAAGAGAAATTTTTAGCATGATCATCTAGATTATGTGCATATACATTAAAGCACATTCTTAAAAACAATTCTTTTAAATCTTCTTTATTATCCTTTGTTACTATTTTAGTCAATTTAAATAATTCATTATAATCAAGGCAAGGGCTTCTAAAATCTAATTCTAATAACGCAGCTGCAGTAATCATATGAACCTTAGCATCCTTTGCTCTATCAAATCTTTTTACTCCAAAATATCCTTTATTAGTATTAGACTTAAATAATTTAACTTCTGGCATATTAATTCCAATTTCCTTACATGCTAACGCATATTCATATTCAGCGATACCAAAATTTGGAAAATCAAATCTTGATTCAAATTTTATTAACCATTCTTCATTACAAATATTAACCAAAACCTTAGGTCTTGCACCACCAGAGGAATATCCATTTTTAAATAAATAATCAATATTTGCTTCTTCCTTATTTAAAATCTTATTTGCTTCCTCTTGATACTTATCTAGATCAAAATCAAGTGTTTCTTTTAAAAGATAATTTGGTCTATATTCCAATGCTCCCATACCATTAGAACCAATTACTGATAGCCTAACTAAACCATCTTTTTTATCTATTCCTTCTTTTGATAAAAATCTGTCTAACAATAAATTACCCCAGCTATCAGGTAAGCTATCAGCAAACACACCAAACATCCCATTAAAGGTATTATCCTTTGGAACAAAAACTCCTTTTCTTAAAGGAAGAGAAAATGGAGATATTGAATAACCATCTTTAATCCAAGATTGATCATATTCAAATAAATATTTATCTTTATACTTTGCTAAATATCCAACGATTCTATCTCCAATATAAACATTAAGCTTTTCCATATGAAATCACCTCGTCTATATTATTAAAGACAACTTTATTAAAAAGATTTAACATTTCATCTTCTAAATCTAATGCAACACAAAGCTTAGTCAATGAATGAAGAGATATTTCCCCCTTTAATTCAAATCTTTTTATAGTCCCGTAAGAAACATTACTCATTAAAGCCAATTCTTCTTGGCTAATTTTTTTCATTTTTCTAATTTTCTTAAAACGTATTGCAATATCTTTAATAATTTCTTCTGTTGTTTGGAATACCATAGCGCACCTCCAGATAATATTTTATCTATTTTAAGCATTTTTAAGTAATAATAGATAACATTTTATCTATGTATATTATATCATATTTTATAAAATTAATCCACTTATTATAAAACTTTATTAATTTATAATTTCCGTATGCAAATACAAATCTATAAAAAAACTAAATATAATTAACAGCTTCTATTTACTTTGCATAAAATTTTAGATATAATATAGGTGATCGTCAGTGGTTACCCATTGGGGCCACATGTGATACCGCCTGGGTATCACTTTTTTTTATGGGAAAAATTATTTAAAGGAGCTGTTACTAAAAAAACTAAGTTTTTCAAAAACTAGTTTTTTCACAGCTCCTATTTCTTAAACACTTTAGAATTAAACCATCTAATGATAGATGATTTAATAAAAAGCTTATATATAGAATATTTAAATCCACATAGATTATATTCTTTATTATTTTTCTTTTTTGTATATGATACTAAAACTGCAATAATATCTTCTTTAGTAATACCTTCCTCAACTACTCTTTGATGGTCTCCTACTATAGTATAAGTGTTATCTTTATTAATTTTTCTTATTCTATGTAAGACATATTGTCCATTTTTTCTTTTATAAAGCACAATATCGCCTTTTTTAAGAGTTTTTACTTGTGATACGGTAACTAAGTCATTATCGTGCAATAAAGGAAGCATTGAGGTTCCTTTAGAAGGGAATGTGAATGTTTTACCTAGAGTGAATGCTTCTACGATTAGCTTATGGATTAATTCCATATTAGTCTTTATAGATTCCACGTTTTTTTAGTTCCTCTACAAATTCATATACATCTTTTGTTATTACATCCTTTGGTGCATTATATTCATTTAGCATTAAATCTATTATTTCTTCTATATTCTTTCCTTCATTTAATCTTTCATAAATATATGCAGATGTTTCATTTAGATTAAATATTTTATCAAAACGTACATTATTAGATGTTGTAGGTATGATCATATAGTCATTTCCTATATGTTTCAAAATAAAACCTTTTTCTATAGGCATAAATCCTCTTCAATCCTTTCTTTAATTGTAGTAAATGCTTCTTCTTCCATATTACATCCATAATGATAAATTGGAAGTGAAAGCATCTTATCAGTTATCTTATCCCATAATTCCTTATTTTCTTCATTAGGTAATTCTATTTGACCAAGTAGTAATTTCATTGCCATAAATGGTCTTATTCTTTCTACTACATTAGTTTTATTTTGGTATAAGAATACAATTGAATCAAGTGTTACTTCTTTGTTGTTATCAATCATATGCTTACCACTCCAAGGGTTTGGTGAAATATATAATTTATCATCCTTTAGTGTAATGATGTTTTTATCATCATTTATAGGTAATGCGTTACTATATTTGCACCACAAGCTTCTATGGGTTGATTTACCTGTCCCTGATTTAGCTGAAAAGCAAATTCCCTTCCCCTTATATTCAATTGATGAAGAATGAAAAAATATTGAATTAGAATATTTAGTAACTAAATAGCTAATTGCATATTGAGTTAGTGTATATTCTCTATAGAAGTTACAATTAGGAATATTATATATATTTACTATATTACCATCATATTCAATAACACCTAAATAATTACCATCTAGTGTTCTTTGGTATTGTACCTTCTTACCATCTACTAAATACATATCATAATAATCTGTTTCTAATATAGGATTATTTAATAATGGTAAATCATATTCTTTAATAAATGAATTTATATAATAAGAAGGACTTTCTAATACTTCATATTTATTAATAGACTTAAAGTCATCAATAAATAAAATATTACAATTAATTACTAAATCAGCTATCTTAATAATCATTTTTGCCAGCTTATAGTTCCCCAAGAAATATTTCCTGAAATTTCACCATCATTATTAGATTTAACTGTAACTCCATTAGAAGATGTAGTTTCATCATCATTAGATGATGTTTTTGTATTATCTTCTACTGTAGTAGATATAACTAAAGATGTAGATGTTTTTGTAGTTGTAACTATAATATCACTAGTTGTAGTATCATCAGTTGTAGTTACTACAGTTTTAGTATTAATGTTATTAGATGTTGTAGTATTATTATTTTTATCATTATTACATGATACTAATAACAATATAGATAATGGTAATAAGCCTAATATATATTTTTTCATAATTCATTTCTCCTAAATTAATATTATTATATAATATTTTTTATTTTAAATAAAGATAAAGGACACTTTCGTGTCCTTTAATAATTTTATTAGTTATTATCTCCGAATAAATCTCCGATTTTAATACCCTTAGATGCATCAATATTATTACTTTTATCTGTAGATGCCATAATGATATCATCATTTTCAATGATTTCTTCTTCAATTAATGGTTTAGTATATTCTTTCATTTTAATCCTCCTGTGCTTGTGATGCAGTATATGTATAAGTATTAAATGTAGTTTGAGTTAATGCTACACCATCATATGAAGCATTAAATGTAACAGCTAAAGTTAATCCATCATAATCTGATGTAATACCAGATACTACAAAGTATACATAGTATGTATTTTCAGCAGCTGCACAATCAGATACTGAACCTTCACCAAATGTTGTTAAAGCAGTATAGCATGTAGTAACAGCATAATCAGCTTGTTTTGAAACACCGTATGTAGCAACAAGATGGAATGACATGTCAGTTAATGATGTAACATCAGTAACATTTTCAATCTTAGCAATAAATGCAACAGCTGTATTACCATCAGAATCTACACCTGTACATGTACCAGTAGTTACTGTTATTTGTGTCTTATCATAGATAAGACCTACAAATAATATAAATTGTTGATCAGCACCTCTAGATAGAGTTATTTGAGTATTAGCCTCAACTGCTACAGTTACAACATGATTTGATGCTGTCTTTTGAGTACCATTTACGCTTACTGTAGCTGATGCATTTGACATAACTATATATAATGTACCATTTTTGACTGGAGTAAATTTTAATTTAGTAGATCCTTCTAATTTTAAACCAACACTATAACTAACGCCATTGTATGAACCACTTGCGTCTTGTGTATTGAATTTATCTCCATCATCTGCTGTATTAGTAAAGAATCCAGATGTAGATGATACGATTTTAGGATCACTCTTAGAGAAAGAACAAGATACATCAAATGTTAACAATTCATTCCATTGAGCAGTTAATGTAATTGAAGATTGAGATGGAACTGTATAATTATCTGAGTAAGTATTTGTTCCATCTGACCAACCAACAAATGAATATCCTGTTTTTGTTGTTTCAGGAAGTGAGTATGATGAACCAAATGCTGCTGTATCAGTTGATTTTGCACATGTTCCTCCATTAGCATCAAAAGTTATTGTACACCACTCAGAAGAATTTACTATCCATTTTGCATATAATGTAATACTTCCAGATAACACATCACCAGCAACAGCTTCATTTCCTTCTGTGCAGTTAGAATCAGTATACCAACCACCAAATGTGTATCCAGTAGCACTCATTGAAGGTAATGTAGCAGGTAAAGCTGTTTGACCAGTTAATTGAGTAGGTGTTGTGCCATGTTCTGAAACATAAGTAACATTATATCCTGATGTTGCAACATTATTCGCAACAACACCTAAAATAGTTAAACCAGATTGTAATGTAACATCGGTTGAAGATGTATAATCAAAGCTTAATTTATGAATTGTTGAGTCACCATCAATTGTAGCAACAGTACCACTTACTTTTGTTGCAGCATCATCAACTTTAGCAGTTGTATTTTCAGCTGCAAATGTTGCAGTTAACGCACTTGTTGAACTAGTATATTTTTTATCGCTATCGCCAGCTTTAACCAAAGATAACAAATATACTTCTACTGATATTTTAGTTTGACCACTTGGAACTTTAAAAG
>JAEELJ010000087.1 GCA_016288855.1 Acholeplasmatales bacterium | reverse complement strand
GAACCACCATTACTATAATCTCCTGTAAAATTCAAATAAAGTCCTTGATTATTGTAACTATCATTTTTATTTGATGACACTTTACCACTTTTTAAATCGTATTCTTCATTTAGCTTATAATTTATATCAGTCATTGTAAAAAGACATTCATATAAGTAATCATATGATTCTTGCGTAAAATCAATACTTCTAGTTGTTTTTATAGTTCCTGTAGTATAACTATCATATTTAGGAACAATATCGCCATCACTATCCTTTTCAACTTCATAACTAACTGCATTAGTTAATTCTTCTGATTTTTTATATGAATATTTTTCTTTAAAAGGTTTTCCACCATTTTCATCTTGTACTGCAATATATTGCAAACTATCCAATTTAGAAATCATTTCTTTATATGAATCAGTCTTTTTAATAGTAACATCAGCATTCTTGCTATTTTTAAAAGTAATTGAATCTACACTACTTCCCTTATCTATTGGTGTAGAATTAGTTCCTCCACATGATGCAAGACTAAGCGCACTTAGAGCTAAAACTGTTAAACCTAAAATTCTTTTTTTCATTTCTTATTACTCCCTTATATATAATTTTTTATAAAATGTAAAATACATTTTTATTATAATCATTTTTAGACTTTATTTCAATATTTATACGAAAAAGTAAAAAGGTATCAAACGATACCTTTTTATAATTATATTAAATTAATCCAGCATGCAGGTCTTACACCATAATGTGTCATATATGCCATATTAGCTGAAAATTGACCATCAATATATACCATCCAAACCATTGATCCATAGCTACTTTTTGGTGAACGTAGCCACCAATAATTACAGTCATATGAACTATCATCTCTTATGCCTTGAGAATTCGCATAATCTGTTGCCTTTGCTTTTCTTTCGTCATTAGTAGGATAATATTCTAAAGCTTCACTACAAGATAATAAGAATATATTATCTAATGTGTCATTACAAATATATGGATTTTCTTCTTCATTTGTAGATTCTAAACTATTATCTAGTAATGTTTCTTCTATAAATCCCTTTTGGATATTGTTAAATACTTGATTATAGAATGTATCATTTAAGAATTTTCTTATATTAGATAATTCATAATTATTAGTATATCCAATACTACCATTATGTTCAAATGTTTGTGTAGTATCATTTGGATAGAATTCTTGTGAATCTAATATTAGATTTGAAATAATTAAAGCTTTACCATTATCTTCAAATAATATATCCCATTCTATTGAATCATAGCTAAACCAATATACTTCGTTAGTTAGATAATTATTTTTTTCTTGAAATGTATTATCAGTTTTTGCTGAAATAGCATATATAGGTCTATATTCAGTAAAATAAACTCCTCTATAATCATATGTACCATCTTTATCATAATCTATATCTATATAATACATATAACTTGATATCTCACGATTAAAATAATAATTATAATCATTCCAATTATTTAAATTTGAAGAATTAGGTAATTCTCCTGCGATATTATTTAATTCACTTTTTAATTCATCATCAGTAACTAATTCTTGTGGGTATTTGCCAAAATATATTTTATTTCCATCTCTATCATATGTAATATCGCCTATAGAATTAGTTATTTCTATTCTAATATTAATATTCTTATTTGGCATAGTAAATGTATATGAATTACCATATGCTTCTAAAACATCATTTATATACCATAATACATAATTACTTGATTCATTATTAGTAGTAATAGTTATGTTATCTTTATAACTATAATCATTATCACTTATAGCACCTGATATAACTAATTCAGTATGATTTTCTATTGTAACCTTATATTTATCATATGAAAATCTAGCTTCAATTGTCTTTGTTGATAAAACAGTATATTCTAATGTTTTAGAATCAGATATCATCTTTTCACCATCATACCATCCATCAAATAAATAACCTTTATTTACTTCACAAGATAATATAATTACTGAATTATATAAATAATTACCTTCTCCTGAAATACTACCAGCTTCATCAATGTTTTTAGTTAAAGAAATCATGCATTCTTGGGCTGTTGTTGTTTCTACAGTTGTTGTTTCTACTGTTGTAGTTGTTTTGGCACTAGTAGTTGTTTTAATAGTTGATGTATTAGTAGTACTAACCTTACATGAGCTTAAGCTAAGTTCAAGTAAAGACATACCGAATAAAGCTTTCTTTAATATCTTTTTATTCATATTATCATTTCCCCTCTAAATTAAACTAAATTCCAAACTTTAATTAACCGGAAGATATTTTAGCATATAAATAAAATATATGCAAAAAGAAAAACGCAAGATTATGCGTTTTATCTTTAAATATATATTTTATTCTTCTTCATTATTATTAGTAAATATTTTAGCAATACCAAATGATAAGAAATAGAATGTTAAGCCAATGAATAATCCAGCAATTGCATCAGTAATATAATGCATACCTGATAACACTCTAAATAATGTTACAATAACAATAAAGAATACTGCAACACATAAGCTTAAATATTTTACTAAATTATTCTTAAATACTTTAGTTAATAAATTATGTAATGATAACATAAAGAATGTTGTTAAGAATATATGTGTTGATGGGAATGATGCTTCATTACCATTAATAGGTCTATAATTAACTTTAATTGCCTTATCAAATAAAAGCCAGAAAGCAACCGCAAATACAATAAATATACCATAAGTAACAACACTTGAATCAACCATCATAATGCTTTTACCTTTAACTAATTGATATATTCCTAAACCAATACCAAATGCCACACTTACAAAAGAAAAATAAAAGAATATATCTGATATTTTATCTAATGTTTTATTCTCTTCATATTTAACTAAATCATTTAAATGAGATAATCCTACTTCCTTACCAGATAATGTAATAACTCTTTTATCCACTGATAGTAATATTACTAAAAGACAAAATAACACAAAGAATGAAATACCCAACATAACATATAAATTAAAATACTTTTTCATAAAACTCCCCTTTTCTATAACTACATAAACTAAATAAATTATATAACATTAAATATAAAAAATCAAAACATATTAAGTGTTTAGACAGTGTCTGAACACTACTAAAATCATTCCCAAAACGTCTCAAAATAAGCTGTTTGGATGATAGCAAAATATAGAAGATATCTCATAAACAAATTTGCCAACGGCATTGGCAAATTTAATTAAATAAATATAATATTTTTTATAATTCAATTAGAAATTATACTAGAATATACGAAATAATATAGTTCACCAAATGATTTTTTAATTATTGTTTTAAATTCACCATACTTTGAAATAAATATTGGTGAACGATGATAATTAAAGTTTGAACGGTAATTGTAAGAGTTTGAACGGTAATTGTTAAAGTTTGAACGGTAATTGTTAAAAATTTAGAAGTATCTAAAGTTTTAAGAATAGTTTACAATTATGCCACTGCTGGTGGCAAATTTGCCCAAACAATAGTTCCAATAAACATAACATCAAGAATAAATGAAACAATTATCTTAGCTTATCTATTATGTATCTGTGATGACCCCAAGGAATTGAAAACAATTCTTCCACAAGTTGTGGAAATATTTGTATTTTATCTTTATACAACAAATAAAATCTCTCCATATATCTTATATTTACTGGAGACAGTTTTTCCAGTTAGGATCATCCACAAATTCTAATCGTACATCCCATGTTGGTGTTATTCTCAATTTCTTTATATATTTTTCAAATAATTTATTTGTTTCATTCTTATCTATCATAATTCATATCTCCTTACTAGTTTTCTCCACTCAGTTTCAGTAATTAAATGCCTATTTACTTCTTTTTTAGCTTGTGAATCAATAGCATCAGCTAAATTCATATATAGTCCATAATCTTCTAAGATATCAGCTTTTTCTGCTTCATCAACTAAATCTTGCATAGTATGAGATAATTCAAAATCTATTTTTATATCATTATTAATATAGTTATATTTTCTATTTTCATATATATCTTTAGTAATTAATCCAATCAAATACTGATTTATATTATCAACACTGTTAATTTTATTAATGATGATTTTATCATCATTTCTAATCCTTAATTTCACTGTTTTATATGTATTTTTAATAAAATCATTAATGTATTTTTGCTGATTAAACATAATACCATCTCCATTTACAATTCCAATTTATCACATTTGGGCACAAATGTAAAATGATAAAAATAAAAAGGTATCAATTAAGATACCTTGTCATCTATAAAGTGGTAGAGAATAAGATAATGGTATTCGAACAAATTATTCTTACAAGTTATTTTTACCTATCCTATTAAATCATTAATTCATCATTATTTAAAACTTCATTTATTAATTCTATTCTACATCTTTGTACAAATCGATTTGTAGTAAATAAATTTGCGTAAATCATATAAACGAGCTCACAACTAATTCCTCCTTAAATTTTTATAAAATAAATGTAAACTAATCTTTTAATTCATTTTCTAACTCTTCAATAGTAGGCAAGCTT
>JAEELJ010000086.1 GCA_016288855.1 Acholeplasmatales bacterium | reverse complement strand
TACTATACTTTAAACCTAACTTTAATAAATATATAAAAGGTATACCTTTATTAATACCTTTAGTAAATGTATTATCTTTTAAATCATTTATATTAGATTCTATAGTTCTATCTTTTATTTCGTATAAAGTATTATCTATATCTTTATATAATTCGATATTATGACTTACTACTATTACTAATCTATCTTTTGAGATATCAGTTACTAATTCTTTTATTATTTTTTGATTTTCTATATCAAGTGATGAATCAGGTTCATCTAATAGTATTACCTTAGTGTCTTTTATTAAAGCTAATACTAATTGGAATCTTTTTAATTCTCCACCTGATATTTCATCAGGCATTTGTTTTAATATTTCTTCATCTAATCTAAATCTATATAATAAATTATTTATATATTCACTATCATATTTCTTATTAGATATTTTTAATACTAATAATAAATTATCTAATAAATTTAAATCTAATAATAATGTATTATTTTGATTTAATAATGATATATAGCTACTTCTATAATAATTTAATTCATCTTGATTAAATTTAGATAAATCCTTACCATCTATATAAACCTTACCAAAGCTTGGTTTAGTAAGTCCTAGTATTATATCTAATAAAGTAGATTTACCAGAACCTGATTCTCCTTTTATTAGATATAATCCTTTATCATTAAAATCTAAGTTTATATTTTCTAATATTAATTTATTATTTCTTTCTATATAAAAAGATTTATTTATATCTCTTAGTTGTATCATTTCTTTCCCCTATTTTTTAAAGCATTATTATACTTTTATTTGTTTTACCAGAATAATATGTTTTTCCTGTTTCATCATCTCTATAATAAGATACAGAATAATATGGATAATTTTGTGGAACTAATACATATTCTACTGATGTGCATTAAGTATTTTCATATGAGTATTTATAGTTATCATCTCGCTGGAATAAGCCTGAACCATATCTCATTTTTATTATTTTATTTTTTCATCGTATTTTACCCTCTCTATTTCTTTATTGATTATTCAAAGAAATAAAGTTTTTTAAGGACATTCAAATAAGATTATATATATTGTTACCCATGACAATACACCCCCAAGCTATATCCCCTAAAAAGGCATTTGTCCTAATTATATCATAGGGAATTTTTCGATTCAATACAAAAGCCGAAAAAATGTTAACCATGCTTTTATATAACTTATTCAATAAAAGACTAAAAAGACTATAGTTTCCTATAGTCTTAATATCTTATAATAAATGAATATTCTTTTCTTCTAAAATCTTAACATCTTCACTTGGCCATACAGATGATTGAACTTCACCAATATGTGCTTTTCTTAACATAAACATACATAATCTAGATTGGCCAACACCACCACCAATTGTAAGTGGTAAAGTACCATTTAAGATTCCCTTTACATAATCATTTTCAAGTTTGTAATCTTCATTCTTTTCATGTAATTGGTATCTTATAGATTCTTCATCTACTCTAATACCCATTGATGAAATTTCAAATGCAATATCTAATACATCATAATATAAAATAATATCACCATTTAGCTTCCAATCATCATAGTCAGCGGCTCTACCATCATGTGATATACCATTAGATAGCTTATCACCAATTTGCATTAAGAAGATTGCACCATACTTCTTTGCAGCAGCTTTTTCTCTTTCTGATGCGTCTAGGTTTGGATATTCTTGTAATAAATCCTCAGTTGTAATGAAAGTTATTTCTTCAGGTAGGTTATGCTTAATTCCAGGATATTTAAATTCTACCTTCTTAGATAAATCCTTTAATACAGAATAAATAGATTTAACTGTATTCATTAAATAGCTAATCTTTCTATCCTCTCTTGTAATAACCTTCTCCCAGTCCCATTGATCAACATATGCTGAATGCATTGTATCTAAGTCTTCATCACGTCTAATAGCATTCATATTAGTATATAAACCTTCACCAGCATTAAAGCCGTATCTTCCTAGGGCATGACGCTTCCACTTTGCTAAAGACTGAACAATTTCAACTTCTTCATCTATATTCTTTATATCAAAAGAAACTCTTCTTTCTGTACCATTTAATTGGTCATTTAATCCTGTTGATGGGAATACAAATAATGGCGCAGAAACTCTTTTTAAATTTAAGGCATCACTTATTCCATGCTCAAATGAATCTCTTACAAATTTAATTGCATCTTCTGTTTCTCTTAATGTCAAAATTGACTTATATCCTTCTGGTAAATATAACTTTTTCATAAATAACCTCCTATATAATAAAAAAAGCCCTTAGATAAAAATCTAAGGACGAATTAACGCGGTACCACCTTAGTTCTAAGATAAATATATAAATATCTTAGCCCTCAATTATCATTAACGCTGATTAATCGTGTGGTTCTACTTTGTTCTTCCACATGCTAGAGGTGTTGTCCGAAGCATCCAGCTACCTTATCGCACCAAACTAAGGCTCTCTTAAGCTTTTTGAATCATTCTCCTCATCACTGCTCTTATTAAAATACTCTTAAATTATAATTCCTGTTTTAATTAGTGTCAACAAAAACTTATATAAAATATTATTTCAATTTTTATTTAAATATTCTAATAAAATTTCTTTTCGTTTCCAATTGTTGTTGTATTATTATGTCCTGGATATATTATTACATCATCTGGATAGCTTAATAGTTTCTTAATTGATTCTAATAATAATTTATAATTACCTGTTGGAAAATCATATCTTCCAAAGCTACCACCCTCAAATATAGTATCTCCTGAAAACATATCCTTATCAATTAAATAAGTTACGCCACCTTTAGTATGTCCTGGTGTTTCAATTACTTTAATCTTATATCCAATTAAATCAATTATATCACCATCAAAAACATAATTAATATTTAGCATTCCCTTACTAAATGGAGTTTCTCTTTCTAAGGTATCATATAATGAATCATATGTATCATAAATCATATCTTCTGTTTCTTTAGTCATATATATAGGTAAATCCATATAATATTGTAATCCATCTATATGGTCCATATGCCCATGAGTAATAAGTATTGCCTTTACATCATATAATTCCTTTATTTTTTTATAGGCATTATTATAATTAAGCCCACAATCTATAATTATAGCTTCATTTTTATCATTAGATACAATATAAGAATTTGTAAAATAAAAACCTGTTGTTACCTTTTCTACCATATAATAATCACCTAAGATAATTTTAATTAAATAAAACAAAAAAGGCAACACTAGGTTGCCTATTTGTTATAAGTAAGTTAATCTTACTTCTTTTCCTTATGATTAGTATGCTTACGACAATGAGGACAATATTTCTTAATCTCCATTCTTTCAGGAGTTGTCTTCTTATTCTTGTCTGTATAATAATTTTCGTTCTTGCATTCTTCACAAACTAATTTTACTAGATCACGCATGCCTTATCCCTCCAGACCTAAAGATTATACTATATTTACATTTGAAATATTCCTTCAAACGTATTGCAAGCACTATTATATTCTTTTCGATATAATTTTTCAAGAGTTATTTTTATAAAATAAAAAATAGAGGATATTTCCTCTACTTTCTATCTTATAAATTTCCTTGGATTACGCCAGATAGATTTATAAATAAATCTACTGCCCACCAAAAAGAAAATACAAAAGAAACAATCATACCAACTAATCCAGTTATGAATGCAGCCATATTTTCTTTATCATTCTTTAAAGGTAAGACAATAAACTTTAATGCATATAAGCCGTTTAATACATTTAGGGCAACAAATAATGCATTAATTATTAACCACACCAAATTTCCAGATACTCCTACCCCACCAAGTACTGAATGAACGACTACTGATGCACCTATAATAACACATACAACTATTGCGTTAGTAAGTATGCTTTTAGAATTATTTTTTTCCGCCATTTTTTCCTCTCCTTTTTTTATATATTATGTATTATACTACTTTTAGTCGAGAAAAGTACAAAAATTTTTATATACATTTTTCTTTGGTTTTATATTAAAAATATAGTATAATTTATTTATGTTTAAAGAGGTGTTTTTATGACTTTAAGAAGTGAAACTAGAGTTGTTAAAGTAGGAAATAAATATTTAGGTGGGAACAATCCAGTTTTAGTACAATCTATGTGTAATACTAAAACTAAGGATGTTAAGGCAACAGTTTCCCAAATACTAAAGCTTGAAGAATACGGATGCGATATTATTAGAGTTGCAGTACTAGATATGGAAGATGCTAAATCTATTGGTGAAATAAAAAAAGGAATCCATATTCCTTTAGTTGCAGATATTCACTTTCAGCCTGAATTAGCATTAGAATCAATTAGACAGGGTGTTGATGCAGTTAGATTAAATCCTGGTAATATTACTAATAAAGAAAAAATTAAAGAAATAGTTAACTTATGTAAAGAAAAAGAAATTCCTATTCGTATTGGTGTAAATGGTGGTTCACTACCAAAGGGAATGGAATTAAATGTAGAAAATATGATACTTGCAGCTAAAAGTCATATTGATATATTAGAAGAATTAGATTTTCATAATATTGTATTATCAATTAAAGCTTCTAATATTGATTTAGCAATGAAGGCATATAAGCGTGCATCAGAAGTATTTAACTATCCACTACATGTTGGTATTACTGAGGCTGGCACTGGATTTAAGGGTTTAATTACTTCTTCTATTGGTCTTTCTAAGATATTAGATATGGGAATTGGTAATACAATAAGAGTTTCTTTAACTGATGATCCATTACAAGAGGTTAAAGCCGCAAGAGTAATATTAAAGGAATTAGGATTAAAGGATATGCCTATTTTAACATCATGCCCTACATGTGGTCGTACACAGGTTGATTTAATTCCTATCGCAAAAGAAATTGAAGATTACCTATATAAAGTAAATAAACATATTCATGTTGCAGTAATGGGATGTGTTGTAAATGGTCCTGGTGAAGCTAGAGAGGCTGATTTAGGAGTGGCCGGTGGAATTGGTGAAGGATTAATATTCTCACATGGAAAACCAATTAAAAAGATAAAAGAAAAAGATATTGTTGCTGAACTAAAAAAAGCAATAGATGAATATGAAGAATAGTAAAAGGACACTCGCGTGTCCTTTTACTATTTACAATAATTCAAGCATAAGAATATATCTATTTAAATATATCTTCTAATGTCTTCTTATTATTTTTAAGTTCTAAGGCAATCATATTTGCTGCAATAACAAACAAATCCATTTCCTTTGCTTGCCAAGTTTTACCTTGGCTAGAATATGCAACAAATGTACCATAGAATGTATCATTTGCTTGAATCTTATATGCAAATACACTTCTAGCACCAATTGCTTTTAGGTCATCATATAATGTTTTATTTCCTATTTGAACAAGTGTCTTTCTATCATTTAAAAACATTAATCCAAATGAATTCATTTCTTTTTCAAAATCCTTATTTGGCACATAACCAAATGTTCTAACATCACATAATTTATAATAAGATTCATGAAGCACTGAATTTTGTCCTTGTATTGCAACATAGTCAATCATCATACCAAAGGTAAAAAATTTAACTAATCCTTCAATTTTAACCTTTAAGCTACAATTAGAATTCATAATGGACATAACTTTAGTTATAGATTCCATTGATGCAAAAGCTTTATTATTATCATCTTTTAATAATATATTAGAGTGCTTTGCTTCAAGGTAGATAATAAAGCAATTTCTACCTTTTATCTTACCTCTATATAATGCTTTATCTGCTGTCGCAACAATTTCATTATATGTCTTACCATCCATAGGATATCTAGATATACCTGATGTAATTGTTGTTGAAAGCTCACTAATTCTTTTATATTCTACTGAAGGTATTTTCTGGTTTATACCATGGAATATACTCCATACATCATTATATTCAGTAATATAAGGTAAGACTACCATGAATACATCTACGCCATATCTACCAACAAGGCCATATGAGCCTATTGCTTCTTCTAGGTTTTGTGCAAATGTTTGTAAAACCTCTTCACCAATCATATACCCATATGTTTCATTAATACTACTAAAGCTGTCTATATCTATCATAGCTAAAGTAAATGAAACTTTTTCTTTTATTAAATATTCAACGAATCCTGTTATTTCTTGTTTAGTTAATACCTTTGTTAAAGAATCAAATGAATAATCTTGATCATAATCATCAAAATATTTATATCTTTTCATCGTAGATTTGTTCATAAAGCTCACCCCTATATTAAATTCAAAACGATAATCTTACACTTATATTTTAATTTAGTTTAATTATTTTGTCAACAAACCTAACTCAGGGGTCTTTTGTAGCATATCAAATATTATTTTAGCTAATGTTTCAATTGTAGCCTTTGACCATATGAAATTCTTTTCTAAATACTTTTCTTTATTTCCTATTCCAAATGTTAACTTCTTATTTCCTTCCTCATCAGGAATTAATATTGTATTAAAGCTTTGTCCATTAAAGTGAACTGATTTAGATGTAAATCTATATACATTAATAAATCCTTTATATTGCTTACCTATCATATCTCTTACATGACCATCTGTCATAAGATTTTGAGGGTTATTTGGATTATTTGTAATATATTTTTCTGGAATTGGCTGTAAATTAATTGGCTTATTATCAATAAGACATTTAATATATGTCTTAAATCCTAATTCCTTTGCTGATTCAATTGCTAAGCAATTATCTTGTAGTAGTCTTATCATTGAAAGTAGGACATCAAGCAATCTATTAGTATATGCATAGGATGCAGTATATAATATTTCTATTGTCTTTTTAGTTACCATTGTTGCAAATATTAATGCTGGATCCTGATTATCCATATTTCTAATATTAATTTCTGTAAAAGTTTTTAAATCATTTATTTGGTCTTGAAAAACAGATTTACCTAGTGCCATAAATATCACCTACTACTTTAATTTTAGCAAAATGAATATGTAAAAAAAAGACTTATAGTAAAACTATAAGTCAATTTCATTAATTATTCATTATCTTCTTCTTTAGATTCTTCTGATGCTTCATCATCTTTCTTATTTAAAAGATTATAAACTAATGCAGCAAGTGCACCACCAGCAAGTGGAGCAAATATGAAAATCCATACATGCTTTAATGCATTAGCATTACCTGAGAAGAATAAATCAGCAAATGCTGTTGCAATACTTCTTGCAGGGTTTACTGATGTACCAGTGAATGCAATACCGATTAAATGTACTAAAGTTAAAGTAAAGCCAATAATTAAACCAGCATACTTAGAAACCTTAGAATTCTTTGCAGTAACATTTAAAATTACATAAACAAATACAAATGTTAAAATAACTTCAAATAATAATGCACCAACAATTGGACCTACCTTTAATTCCTTACCAACTGTGAAGTTAGAACCAGCATCAACAAACATAGCCTTTGTCATTTCAGCATTAACATTAGCTGACATTGCAATAATAGCAAATAATACTACTGCACCTAAAAGACCACCAACAATTTGTGCACATACATATACTAAGAATTCCTTTAAAGACATTCTCTTAGTAATAAGACATGCAATAGAAACTGCAGGGTTAATATGGCAACCTGAAATCTTACCAATTGAGAATGCCATAGCAACAATAACTAAGCCGAATGCAAGTGCAGTTGCAACTAAATCACCATGACTAATAATAGCTGTACCTACTGCAAAGAAAACTAATACGAAAGTACCAAGGCATTCAGCAATAGCCTTTTTAATTAAATTATTCATTTTCTCTTCTTCCTCCTAATAATAGAATAATTACATAATTATTTTATCACATTTTGGAAAAAGCGTATAGTTTTTTACACTTTTTAAGGCCCATATTACTAAAAACATTACAGTAATGCTATTACTGTAGACTTTTATTTATTAAAGGTCTTTTAAAAAAATTATTATTTTGTTAGAATATATATGTTTATATATTCTCATTATAAGAAGGTTTTTAATATGAGTAAAAGATTATTGTTATTATGGATGTGTATCCTAACATGCCTTGCTGGTGCAGTTAATGCAATTTCAATTTTCGGTTATGATGGAACAACAGTTTCACATTTAACTGGTTTAGTATCTAAGGTTGCAATTAATATTACTAATGGTAGCCTTGAGGGTGTTTGGGAAGTATTAAGAGTAATATTATTGTTCTTCTTAGGTGCAATAATATCAGGCTTTGTTACAGGAGAACGTGCATTCTATTTACATAAAAGATATGGATTCATTATTCTTTCAGTAGGTATATTATTAATAGTTCCATATTTCTTACCAGTAAAATATGGTGTATTAGTATTTGCACTTGCAATGGGCTTACAAAATGGTATGGTTGTATCATTTAGGGGTGTCGTTGTAAGAATGACACACATGTCAGGTAATATTACAGACCTAGGTGTATTTATTGGATATAAGCTTAGAGGAAATAAAAATGAAAAAGCAATTACAGGTATAATACCTCTACTAGCTATCCTAAGCTTTATAATTGGTGGTATTATAGGAGTACTATTATATAGCAATATACATAATGTTGTATTCTTTGTTACATCAGCTATTTATATTATTCTTGCAGTAGTATATTTCATATTAAGAAATTTATGTAACGATAAAGATTTTAATGGAATACCTGATCATTTAGAAAAAGAAGATAAATAAAAACAATCCCTAAAGAAGATTAAGCTTCCTTAGGGATATTTTTTATATTATTCTACCTTACTAAAATTATATTCAGTTAAGAAATTATTATTTTTACATTTATTAATAAATTCATTTTTCTTATTATTAATTTCATCCTTAGATATATCTAGTAAAGATACTTCTAAATGAATTTCATTAGTTTGCTTTCTATTGCTTGTCTTACCAATTAAGTCTAGTTCTTCTAATACTTCTTTATCATAATATGCATTATCTTCTGTATATAATAAATCATCTTTATATATATCTACTTGATCATATTTATAATATGCATAACCTAAATAGTAATAATCATTTATTTTTGCAATATTATTATAATCTAACCATACCTCATTATATACATATGAGCCTTCATATGAATCAACTAGTTCTTCAAATTCTGTTTGCTCATAGTATGATATTAAATTATTACTAGTATTAATTTTATTTTTAATAACTAAATACTTATCAGTTAATTCAAAGCTTAATTCATGATAATTCTTTAAATAATCAGGTATCCTATCATCATCTATTATAGTTGCAGCAGGCTGAATATTACCATTACCATTTACGTCTGCTGCAAGAGTAGTACAAGATGAAATATTGTTTGTTCTAAATACAATATTCTTTGAAGATGATTTATATGTTGAATACATTAAATCTTGATAGTTTCCTTCTTCATTATATCCATTAAAATCACTAGTAAAGTATGTAGCCTTATGGTCTTTTGAAATATCTACTATAGGATCATTATTACCATATAATTTATATGCATTATCAAGTGATGTTGTTGCAATCTCAATTGAACCACCATCTTTAATACTACCTGTATGATTTATATATAATCCTTGATCCTTATCTTCAAGATTCTTTTTTTCTTCTACTTTACCAGTTACTAGGTCGTAACAGTCATCCAAAACACGAGTTTGATCCCCTATACTAAATATACTATCTTCCTTAAATTCATATATTTTTTCATTTATAGTGCGACTAGAATATAAATTAACTTTACCCTTAGTATATTTATCATAATTAAAGTCAACACTGCCTTTATCATCCTTTACTGCTTCAAAGCAAACCATATTAGTAGATTCTCTTGCATAAGATGTTTCATATTCTTCCTTATATGGAAGATATCCATTACTATTTCTTACAACACCAAATTGTAGACTTTCTAATTTAGAAATCATTTCTTGATATGAATCAGTCTTTTTAATAGTAACATCTTCATCTTTGTTATTTTTAAAAGTAATTGAATCTACACTACTTCCCTTATCTATTGTTGAAGAATTACTTCCTCCACATGATGCAAGACTAAGCGTACTTAATGCTAAAACAGTAAAACCTAAAATTCTTTTTTTCATTTCTTATTACTCCCTTTTATAGAATATATTATTAATAAATTAATCCACTTTACTAAAATTATATTCAGTTAAGAAATTATTATTTTTACAATTATTAATAAATTCATTTTTCTTATTATTAATTTCATCCCTTGATATATCTAATAATGATAC
>JAEELJ010000085.1 GCA_016288855.1 Acholeplasmatales bacterium | reverse complement strand
TTTCAAAGAAAAGGTCTGGTGGCGATAGCAAAGTGGTCACACCTGTTCCCATACCGAACACAGAAGTTAAGCACTTTTACGCCGATGGTAGTACGCTTCGAACGTGCAAGAGTAGGTAGTTGCCAGGCTCTCTCTTTGATTAATATATTATGCTTGCTTAGCTCAGTTGGTTAGAGCACCTGACTGTTAATCAGGGTGTCGAAGGTTCAAGTCCTTTAGCGAGCGCCATTAACTGGCCCGTTGGTGAAACGGTTAACACACATGCCTTTCACGCATGCATTTATGGGTTCGAACCCCGTACGGGTCACCAGTTATAAGAAAACGCCTAAGATTATTCTTAGGCTTTTATTTTTCTATATAGTAAATATAAAATATTATATTGTTAATAAAAACGGCAAAATTTTTTATATTTTGCCGTTTCTTTTTATTTATTATGATTCTTATTATAATAGTTCTTTATTGCTTCAAATGATTTAATAGATAGGTCATGTTCTAGCTTACATGCATCTTCTTGAGCAGTTTCCTTATCTACTCCTAATTCTTCTAAAATTTTAGTTAGAAGAACATGTCTTTCATATATTTTAGATGCTACACTCAAACCACTTTCTGTTAAATGAAGGTGATTATGCTCATCTATATCTATATATCCGCCTTCTTTTAATTTCTTTAAGGCAATTGATACAGATGGCTTTGAAAAATTAAGCTCGTTTGCTACATCTATCGCATGTACATCCTTTTGTTTATTTGAAAGCATTAAAATTGCTTCTAAGTAATCTTCGCCTGATTCAAGTAAATTCATACTAAAACCTCCAATAAATATAATAAAATTATAACATTAAAAATCCTATATTTCAATTAGTTATAACAAACATTGATATTCGTTATTTAATTGTATATTTGTCCGAAAATAATGGCAAAAAAAGGCTTTTTTCTTCTTTAAAATTTTTTATCTTAATGATATAATTTATAAAGTACTAAAAAGATAATATTAGGAGTTTTTTTTATGCGCTTAAGTGATTTATTATTTAAATTTGACCAGTCTTCTTTATTACCAGCAATATTAGATAATGCTAAAACTAAAGCCTTGGCATACGTTACTGTTACTGAAAAAGAAACAGGATATTTCGTTGAGCCAACAAATCTTTTTATTGAAGTATTTAAGTCATCTAAAATTGATATTACCGTTAAACCTGATTATTCTTTAAAATCAGGTCAATGTGGTTGCTTGCAATTTGTTAAGCAACATTCCTGTATACATTTAACTGCAATATACGCATTTGGTTTAGCTGTAATCAATTATTTGGAATTTGAAAACGAAATCAAAAAATATCAAAGAAAAAAGCAAGGTGCTTTTCACCAAGCAATTTTAGAAAAATTAGCAGATGATATTAAGGTTTCAAATCCATATTTTGGTCAGATACATTTAATACCAGTAATTGAAGAAAAGGAAGAAGGATATGATCTTTCTTTAAAAATAGGCTTTGATAAGGATTATGTTGTAAAATCTATTAAAGAATTTATTTATATTACTGAGAATAACATTGAATATACTTACGGCCAAAAATTAACATTTAAGCATTCTTATGAATGCTATGATAGAATATCTAAGCATTTTTATGATTTCTTAGAAACTATCGCAACTGATGATACAGATAAGGCTATTACTATTCATAAGCCTCAAGTTTTAAGAATTTTTGAGATTTATAACAACAGTGTTATATTTTATCGTCAAAAGGATAAGGATAAAGCATACGCAAGATTTATATATCCTATACAAACTGCATCCATATCATTAGATGATAATTATTTAAGTGTAGTTACACCTGATAATTCAGAATTATTATTATCTGGTATTAATAATGCTTATTTTATTGATCAAGATAATATTTATGCATATTCATATAAGTCTCGTATTGAATCAAGATTATTTAATTATTTATTTAAGGTTAATGGTTCTTTAATAATAGATGTAAACTCAGATAAATTCATTGCTGAGGTTTTACCATTAATTAAAAAAGATATTACAATTGATAATGAATTCTATAATAAATATCCAATTCCTGATATTTCAGTAAATTCATATTTATCTTACCAAGATAATATTATGTATTTAAATCCAAAGATTTCATGTGATGAGCCTTCAAGAAAATCACCATATTTAAAGCAATTACTTGATGGTTATTTTAAAACCGTTGAAGGATATCAATTTGTCC
Organism: Acholeplasmatales bacterium; assembly: GCA_016288855.1. Lineage (GTDB taxonomy): Bacteria > Bacillota_I > Bacilli_A > Acholeplasmatales > Anaeroplasmataceae > Anaeroplasma. The sequence continues at coordinate 3,178 of JAEELJ010000085.1, read as the reverse complement.
GCAATAAGGATAAAAAATATATGATTGAGGATTTAGGATTACAATATAAATTTTTAACAGATGATTTATCTAACCTAAAATCATTTGGTAATGTTTTCTTTGATGAAGATATGAAAACTGTAAAAACTAAGAAATCATCAAAGACAAGAGTTGCTATATCATATAATGTTGGATTACTTGAATTTAAATTTTCAAATGGTGAATTAACAGAAGAAGAAATTCAAGCAATGCTTAAGGCATACCATGAAAAGAAGAAATTTATTAAGCTTAAAGATAATACAATCCTTGAAATTGATGAAGATGCTGCGAAAGAAATTGATGATTTCATGGAAGACTTTAATATTTCTATTCGCGATTTAGATAAGCCTATTTCTAAACCATTAAATTACTTATTAAAGCTTGTTAATGGTGGAGATCCTATGGTTGATATGGATCAAGATATTATTAAGATTATTAAAGAAATTCAAAATTATAAAAAGAGTAATTATCTTCCAACAGATTTCTTTAAGGATATTTTAAGAAATTATCAGGTTGAAGGCTTTAGATGGCTTAAGACTTTAACAGGATATGGATTCGGTGGTATCCTAGCTGATGATATGGGTTTAGGTAAGACACTTGAGGTTATTTCATTCCTTGAAAGTGATATTAAAGAAATGCCTTCTTTAATTGTTTGTCCAATGTCACTTGTATATAACTGGGAAATTGAATGTGAAAAATGGAAATATTCTTCGCCAGTAGAATTAATTATTGGACCTTCTGATATTAGAGAAGAAATAATTAACAAGATTGTTCCTAATAAAAAGCATTTATATATTACATCTTATGATTCATTAAGACGTGATATGGCATTCTATAAGGAAAGATTTAGATTTGTTATTGCTGATGAAGCTCAATTTATAAAAAATCAATTTGCTCAAAAGAGTGAAGCAATTAAATCTATAAAATCAGAAATTAATTTTGCATTAACAGGTACACCAATTGAAAATGGTCTTGCGGATTTATGGAGTATTTTCGATTTCTTAATGCCTGGATATCTATCAAATTATTCTCATTTTAAATCAAGATATGAATCTTTAATTGTTCATGATGATGAAGAAGCTCTTAATAATTTAAAGAAGAGAGTATCTCCATTTATCTTAAGAAGAACAAAGAAGGATGTATTAAAGGATTTACCAGATAAGATTGAGGATGACTATTATTGTAAGATGGAAGATAAGCAGAAGGAAGTATATGATCTATACGTTGAAAAGCTTAAGGATGACCTTAAGGCTGGTGGTAATAATGTATTAGCATTATTAACTAGATTACGTCAAATTTGTATAACTCCAGAGCTTATTTTACAAGAACCATTTGAAAATACTAAGATAAACATGGCTGTTGATTTAATTAAATCATCTATTGAATCAGGCCATAGAATATTAGTATTCTCTCAATTTGCACAATCATTCCCAATTATATCTAAGGAATTAGATAATATGGGAATTAAGCATTTCATCTTAGATGGTTCAACAAAAGCTAAGGTAAGAATGGAAATGGTATCTGAGTTTAATTCAAATGAAGATATTAAAGTATTTATTATATCACTTAAGGCTGGTGGAACTGGCTTAAACCTTGTTGGTGCTGATATGGTTATTCACCTAGATCCATGGTGGAATTCTTCTGCAGAAGCTCAGGCAACAGACCGTGCTTATAGAATTGGTCAAGAAAAGAATGTAACAGTTATCAAGCTTATTTGTAAGAATACAATTGAAGAAAAGGTTGTTAAATTACAAGGAATTAAGAAGGAGCTTGCTGAATCAATTGTTGTATCAGACGAAAATAAGAAGCCATTCAAGCTTACTAAGAATGATATTTTAGAATTATTAGATTAATATAATAAGGCCCACTTGGTGGGCCTTTATAATAGGATGGGAAAATAAAAATGGGAAAGCTAATGTTTTTATCAGATTATATGGAAGGATGCCATATTGATGTATTAAAAAAACTAAATGAAACTAATATGGAATCTACTTCAGGGTATGGTACGGATAAATATACCTTATCTGCAAAAAAGAAGATAAATGATCTATTAGAAGAAGATAATGATATATATTTCTTATTAGGTGGTACTGAAACTAATCAAGTAGTAATAGATAAGATCTTAAGAACTTATGAGGGTGTAATATCAGTTGATACTGCACATATAGTAGGACATGAGGCTGGTGCAATTGAATTTGGTGGACATAAGGTAATTATGCTACCTAATCATGATGGAAAGCTTTCAAGCTTAGATTTAGATAAATATATGATAAATTTTTATAAGGATTCTTCATATCCACATATGGTTCAGCCTAAAATGGTATATATTTCTAATCCTACAGAATGTGGTACCTTATATACAAAAAAAGAATTAGAAGATATAAGAAATATTTGTGATAAATATAATTTATATTTTTATTGTGATGGTGCAAGACTAGCTTATGCCCTAGCATCAACTAAAAACGATGTTTCTTTTAAGGAATTTGCAAAATTCTTTGATGCATTCTATATTGGTGGTACAAAGTGTGGGCTTTTATTTGGTGAGGCAGTAGTGTTAAGAAATGATTCATTAAAACCAGGATTTTTTACAACAGTAAAGCAGCATGGTGCATTACTTGCGAAAGGAAGAATATTAGGTGTGCAATTTGATACCTTATTCACAGATGATTTATATTTTAAGATTGGTTCTAACGCAATAAAATGTGCTAATATTTTAAAGAATGGATTTAAAGAATTAGGTTATAAAGAATATATTGATTCTCCTACTAATCAATTATTTATTATTATTGATAATGATAAATATGAGAAGCTAAAGGAATATGCAGAAGTAACATATTGGGGAATTTATGATGATAATAATACAATTATTAGATTTGTAACATCATGGGCTACTAAAGAAGATGATTGTTATAAATTATTAAATATTTTAAAGGAATTATAAGATGCATTAAGTGCATCTTATTTTTTTTCTTAAGAATTGTTATCATTAATATTGACAAATATTAATAGATAATCTATAATATTATTGAGAATAATTCTCAATTAGGAGTTTTTATATGCAACGACGAAATACTAATCAAAGGCAAGAAGTAGTTGAAGCACTAGAAATACTAGGTCATTCAACATCTGAAGAATTAATAGAATATTTAAATAAAAATGA
>JAEELJ010000084.1 GCA_016288855.1 Acholeplasmatales bacterium | reverse complement strand
CACCATATAATACTTTTGATAATTCATTTTTATGTTTACTATTTAAAAGCCTTGCTGAAACACCTTTTAATGTTTTCATTACTACAGGAATAGAATCCTGTGGTGATAATCCAATTAATAAGTGAACATGATCTAAATCTGTATTTATTTCAACAAGTTCATAATTATTATTAATACATATGTTTTTAATAATATCTATTAAATCATCTTTAATATCATTTAATAATATTTTATGTCTATATTTAACACACCAAACAATATGATAATATAAATCATAAACATATCCTCTACCATGCTTCATAATGTTAATACCTCTACTAATATTATACCATATTTAATGACATATGCATAGTAAAAAAAGATGTTATATACTTATGTATATACTTTGAGAAAAAACATTGACATATGCAATATTATTTTATTTTTTTTATTAATATTTCTCAAAAAGAGCCTAACTCGTAAATCAATTAACAAGCGTGCGGCTCTAGTTCATCAATTACTATAATTTGATCTTCAGCTACATCATGACATATCCATGAAGCTTCCCCACCTACATTTATGTCATAATATATTCCATCTTTTTCATAAATCTTTTTAATAACTCCATATTTTAAATCATTATTATAATGAAATGATACAAAGTCACCTATCTTAAATTTTGATACAATTTTAGATTTTTTATTAAAAAACCACATAATACTCCCCCTTTAATATTAATTATAAAATATTTTTAATTTCATCAAATGTTTTTATTTCAAATTCACTTTTTATATTAGAATCAAATATATTAGATCTATTTAAATAAATAGTATGAATACCTGCATTTATTCCACCTAATATATCTGTATCTAATCTATCACCAATAATAACATATGAATCCTTATTATAATCATTTATATCCTTGAATACGTAATCAAAAAATTCTTTTTCTGGCTTATTATATGTGATTTCATTAGAAACATATAATTCCTTAAAATAATTAATTAATGATGCAACCTCTAATCTTTTCTTTTGTATAGATGTAATACCATTAGATGCAATATATAAATTATATTTTTTAGATAAATATTCTAAAGCTTCATATACATCATCAAAAGGATTAGCTTGGTATTTTAGCAATTCCATATAATAACTATCAGCCGTAATAGGATCAGAATATTTACCTAAATACTTAAATATTTCATCAAATCTTTTATAATGGAATTCATCTCTTGTCATATTCTTTTTATGATATTCATTGAAATAATATTCATTTATTTCACTAAATTTTTTAATATCATCTTCATTTAAATCTATAGATAAAAACTTATTTATTGTTTCTTTAAATGCGTTTCTTTCGCCCTTGCTAAAATCAAGTATTGTTCCGTCTAAATCAATTAACACATATTTAATCATAATAGCACCTCACATATATTTTATACTTATTGATATAAATAATAAATTATTTAGTTTATTTTTAGCTTTAATAAATATAATTTTAGCATCGGAGGTATTTGAAATGAAAAAAATTTTTATAATAATACCATTATTACTTCTACTTGCATCATGTAGTATTAGTGATATAACAACTGAAACTGATTCTAAAACTACAACTATAGATACAAATACTAATCTTGAGGTAACTTATTTAAATGTAGGTAAGGGGGATGCAATAATTTTAAATAAGGATGATACATTTGTTGTAATAGACTGTGGATATAGTTCTACTTTTAATATATTAAATAATGCCTTAGAAGAAAAGGGATGTAATAAGATTGATTATTTAATTATTACACATTTTGATAAAGATCATGTAGGTGGTGCAAAAAAGCTTATTAATAATTATGAAATCGATACTATTTACACGTCATACTTAACAAGTGAATCTAATACTAATGCATATGAAGATTTTATTGAAGCTATTGAAAATAATAATTTAGAAGATAATATGACTATAGTAACTAATGATATTACATTCTCTTTAAATGATGTATATTATGAAATATTTTCTGCAAGTGATATAACATCTTATACTAATGATATATCAAATAATTCTTCTTTATGTATTAAAGCAACATATAATAATAGATCATTTTTATTTGCAGGTGATGCAGAAAAGCAAAGAATTAAGGAATTAATTAAATTAGATATATCATGTGATGTAATAAAAATACCGCATCATGGTGGAATAGAGGATAATTCTTATAAATTAATAGAGAAGGCTAATCCTTCATATTCAATAATAACATCATCTGATTCTGAGCCTGAGGATCAAGAATTAGTAGACTTACTTTTAAACTATAATTCTATAGTTTATTTAACAAGATTAGGTGATGTTATAGTTAATACTGATGGAGATAATATAGAAATTATACAATAATAAAAAAAGCTTCAATCTGGTATAAAACCAAATTGAAGTTTTTATTATTTTGATTTACCTAGTCTATATTTAAAATCATTATATCCAAAATTAGTTAATTTTTCTAATGAATCATCAGAATGAAGAATATATATATCAGGTAATGGCATTCCATTAAATGTATTATTTTTAACTGTAGTATATAATGCCATATCACCAAATACTAAATATTCACCAATATTTAATACATGATCAAAAGTATAATCACCAGTTACATCACCAGATAGGCATGTTGGTCCACCTATTCTATATTGAATATTGCAATCACTTTGGTTTGCGCCATAAAGTGGTGGAAGATAAGGCATTTCAATTACATCTGGCATATGACATGCAGCACTACAATCAGATATTGCAATATAATCATCATGATTTTTAAATGTATCTAATACCTTTGATACTAAGTATCCACTGTTTAATACAATACCTTCTCCTGGTTCTAAGTAAACTTCAACACCCCATTTACTTTGTGCAAATCTAATACAATCTTCTAATAAGCTTATATTATAATCTTCTCTTACTATGTGATGTCCTCCACCAAAATTAACCCATTTAAGCTTTGATAAATATTTACCAAATTTCTTATCAACAACCTGTAATGTCCTTTCTAGGTCATCTGAGTTTTGTTGGCATAATGTATGAAAATGAATTCCAGATAATAATTTAAATGTTTCTTCATCCATTTCCTCTTCAAATGAAGATAAGGTAATACCTAATCTAGATTTAGGGGCACATGGATCATATATAGCATGTCCTTCTTGTGTAGAAAATTCAGGATTAATTCTTACACCAATTGACTTACCTAAGGCCTTTGCCTTTGGTCCATATTTTTTTAATTGGTTTATTGAATTAAAAACAATATGATCAGCATATTTTAATACTTCATCAATCTCATCATCTCTATAGGCACCACAAAATACATGTACTTCCTTATTAGGCATTTCTTCTCTTCCAAGTCTTGCCTCAAAAAGTCCTGATGCCTCAGTACCTGCAATATAAGGCTCTAATACACTAAATAAGTCATAATTAGAAAAGCATTTTAATGCTAAAAGAATCTTTGCGTTAGTTTTTTCTTGGATTCCTTTAATTATTTTTCCATTTCTTATTAGCATTGCCTCATCAATAGCGTAAAAGGGAGTTCTTACTCCCTTAAACATTATATCAGGGCTCTTATCTTTAAATCTAATAAAAGGAGCTCTTAAATCTTTCATATTAATCCACCATTACTGGGTCATATGACTCACTCTTAGGTAAGCCATATTTATCTAATGCTTCAATGAATGGATCTGGATTGTATTCTTCAACATTATGAACACCTTTTTCATTCCATAATCCCTTTAAGATCATTAAAGCACCACACATTGCAGGAACACCTGTTGTATATGATACTGCTTGACTACCAACTTCTAAATAAGATTCCTGGTGGTCACACATATTATAAATATAATACTTCTTTTCTTTACCATCCTTCTTACCAGTAAAAATACAACCAATATTTGTCTTACCAACTGTTCTTTCACCTAAAGATGCTGGATCTGGTAATAATGCTTTTAAGAATTGAATTGGAACAATTTCCTTACCTTCATAATTAATAGGTGTTGTTGAAAGCATTCCAACATCCTCTAAGCATCTCATATGGTCTAAATAGCTTTGACCAAATGTCATATAGAATCTAATTCTTTTTACATCAGGGAAATTCTTAGCAATAGATTCAATTTCTTCATGGTGTAATAAATACATATCCTTCTTACCTACACCATCGAAATTGTATTCTCTTTTAACTGACATTGCAGGAAGTGTATGCCACTTTCCATCTTCATAATATGCAGCTGGTGCTGAAACCTCTCTTAGGTTAATTTCTGGGTTAAAGTTTGTTGCAAACTTATAGCCATGGTCACCACCATTGCAATCTAAGATATCAATTGTGTCAATTGTATCAAATTCATGCTTAGCAGCATATGCAACATAGGCTTGAGTAACACCTGGATCAAATCCACAGCCTAATAATCCTATAATACCTGCTTCACGGAATTTTTTATCATATCCCCACTGGAATGAATCATAATCGAAATATGCATGGAAGCCTTTATCCTTAACACGCTTATCATATACTTTTCTCCACTCAGGGTCTAATACATTTTCAGGTTCATATGCAGCTGTATCGATATAGTGAACCTTACATTTAATACATGCATCCATAATTACTAAATTATGGTAAGGCATTCCACAGTGAATAACAATTTCAGGCTTGTATTCATCAAATAATGCAACAACCTCATCAAAATTATTTGCATCAATCTTTCTAGTGGTAATTTTAGTTTTTGTTGTTGGCTGTAACTTTTCTTTTAAAGCTACACACTTTGATATAGTACGTGATGCAATGCATAATTCAGTAAAAACGTCATCTAATTGACAGCATTTTGCAACTGCAACTTGTGCTACACCTCCACAACCTACTACAACAACTCTTGACATAATAAAATCCTCCTTTAACAGTTTGTTATAAATAAAAAAAACTAGCTACACATCATCCATAGCTAGTGAAAATACAATAATATTAATCCATAAATATGTTCTTATGAATAATTATTAACCAGAGTCTATATAGTAACATACTTTTACTACTCTTATTGACCTTTCACAAGTGGCACAGATGTGCATTTAATGGTTGTTAAAAAGTAACCAGCTTATAAAATATGAGTATTTAACCTCAATCAATAATGTGATAAAAACATCACCATCAACTCTTGGTTGATATGTTGAATATTCAACAATAGAATTTTATCATTAATATTAAATTAAGTCAAATGTAAAAACTATACTTATTAGGTAAAGCTAGTCCAAATGATTCTACTTTTCAAGCATAACAGATTCTAAATCCTTTAGCATATAATCTAGTGCTTGAATACCACCTTCAGCAGGTGTTGCACCTGAAGTATTGATGCTGTATCTCTGTCTAGGCAGAAAAGCCATTCAGGATCTTGTGCAGCAATATATTCAAATGAAGCAGTTTTTCCATGAGCAGATGTTTGTTCTTCTCTATTATAAGAATCGCCTAAATTATTAAATGCAATTTCATTACTTATAATTGAACATCTACCTGTACTTGTTAAAATATTGAACTTACCACCTGTAGCAATACCTACAATTGCATCACTTAAATTTGCTTCATTCTATAAAAATAAAATGCAATAAAACTAATTATATGTTAGACTTAACTAATAATTTTAAATATGTTCGAATTTTATTTTTTCTCTATTAGTAGATTCACAACAATACTTTTTCTTCAATTCCATTGCATATAAAAAATGTGCTGTATTATGATGTGGCTTTTTAGCTTCCTCATTTTCCCAGAATTCAATTAAATACATACTTGTATCGTCCTTAGTTGTAATTACATATTCATATCTAATACAACCATTCTCTTTTAAGCATTCTTCTTCTATATGTGCCTTCTTTGCTTCCCTAATAAAGCTATCTCTTCCTTCTTTTGTTTTAAAGGTGTATGTAATTATATCTCCAATCATATATTCTTCCTCCCATTCTTTTTATATTATAAAAGAAAAAAGAGACTTATCAAAGAAGTTAAGATTTTTTTCAAGGAGAAATCTAAATAACTAATTTAAATGATAAGTCTCTTTTTAGGATTTAAGAATCCCTTTTGCCGCTTAAGATTAATATAATTAATCTAATTGTTTACAAAAATTATATTCTCTCTCTTGTATAGCACTTGTAAACACTTATAGTTTACTTTTATTTCACTATAATGTAAAATAATAATAAAGAAATTCACTATAACATTTAGTAATAGTAAGAGGAGTAATATGATTGATATTAATTTATTAGAAGCATTAGTTGTTTTTAGCGAATGTAAAACATTATCTAAAACTGCAGAAAAGCTATATATTAGTCAACCTGCATTAACTAAAAAAATGAAAAAGCTAGAAGAGGATTTAGGAATAACTCTATTTATTAGAAAGAAAAATAAATTAGAGTTAAATGAGACTGGAAAATTTACTGCAAAATATGCAAGTAGGATAATAAATAATTTAAAGGATTTTGAAAAAAACATTTCTTCTTACGATAAATCACTTACAAGCTTTAATATTGCATATTGTAGTGATATACCGCAATTTGTTTTGGAGCCTATTATTAAAGAGGAATTCAATGATTATGAAATTAAATATATAATGGATGATGATGAAGACTTCTTAAATTTATTAGATAAAAGAGAATATCAGCTTGCAGTAACGCATTATATTCCAGATAGTAATAAATATTATTATGTTAAATGTGGTCATGAATCATTATATTTATCAGTACCAAAGGGACATCATTTTGAAACCAAATTAGAAATATCATTAAAGGAATTAGAAAAAATGGCTATACTAACATATACTAATGTTGGTATATGGAATCTAAAAGATAATATTAAATATCAAAAAATACATCATTTAATACAAACAGATCATTCAACATATGCAGAATTAATTGCAACTACATCATACCCTTGCTTTACAACTTCTTATTTTGCAAGAAGAGGTATACAAATACCTAAAAGAGTTAGTATTAAAATTAGTGATCCTGAATGCTCATTTGATTATTACTTAGTATGTCTTAAGGGTGAGGAAGAAAAATTCAAAAGATTATTTGATAGAATTTGTGAGAATACAGTATCATAAAAAATAGAATTCCAAAAGATTAAAAATCTTTATGTAATTCTTCTAGAGGACTTTGTCCTCTTTTTCTTTTTTGCTATAATTATAGTATGAGTACTATAACTAATGAATGTCCTATCATTCCACAGAATAAACAAATT
>JAEELJ010000083.1 GCA_016288855.1 Acholeplasmatales bacterium | reverse complement strand
TCCTTCTAATCAAACAATTTTTCTATTTTTTCTTTATTAATATTTTCACCAATTACAATTAATACCTTTTGTCCAATATTAATATTTGAAATATCACATTCATTTTTAGTAATATTTATCTTCATCCATTTATCATTTTCATAAATGAATCCTTTAATTCTAATTATATTTCCATAATTATTGTCCTTAAATAATAATTCTTTTACTTCATTTACTTTATCTAAAGTTATATCCTTATCAAGCAAATACAAAGAATCATACATATTCTCATTTATAACCTGTTCTTTAATATGACTATATGGCTTAAATGATGAATTAATAATATCTTTAACATTTAGTTCATCAGAATATATAATATCATCATTACTAATAACTCTTTGGCAATTATATTTTTTCATTAAAGAATTTATATAATTAAAATCCATCTCTTCATTATTTAGTCTTTTTGTAACAATAATTTTACCTGCAATAGATGCTTGAGATACTAATATATATTCACTATCACTAGATAGCATTTTAGTATTAATATCATAACAGCAAAATACATTTCCTAGTTCATACCAATTAGTTAAAGGCTCTTCAAAAAGTATGTCAAAGAATTCATCAGGATCAAAAATACCTGATGGTTCAACAATAACTCTAGTGTGACCTGACATTGCTTGAGCAATAAGCTTTGTTTTAAATCTTCTTTTGTGACAATCATAATCACATCCGCCAGATATCATTTCAACATCACAGTCAATATCATCTAAGAGTAATACATCTACATTTATTGCGCCAAAATCATTTTCAATGATAGATACTTTTTCACCTAAGCTTATTAAATATTTAGCATATTCTTTTATAAAAGTAGTTTTACCAGAACCTAAAAATCCAGTAACAAGATCTATTTTTACCATATTAAATCCTCGTATAAATTATATTAATTCTTTTAGTTCTAAAAGATCATTTATTATTAGATATTCACTACCATCACTTTTAGTAAGTGATGATCGAGGAATATATAATATTCCTTTAACATTTGCATCCTTAGATGATTTCATATCTAATATTCTATCTCCAATGTAATAGCAATCATTAATATCTAGCTTATGTTTATTAATTAAATATTTAATGCCCTCCCCTGATGGCTTTCTTTTTAATCCCATATATGGATTTGCGATATCATAAAAATATTTTAGGATATCATTATTTTTTAAAATAGTATATAAGCTATCTCCTCTATGAGTAAATATTAAATTTATTCCACCATTTAGGTTAATATATTCTAATACTTCTTTTGCGTTAGGCATTAAATTTATTTTATCTAATATACCTTCTTCTATAATTAAATAATCTTTTCTTACAAAATCTAGTGACATTCCTAATTCATTTTCTAAATCAAGTAAGAATTTAGATACTGAGGTTTCTATTATTTTTTGATTAATATATTTTTTAGTTAAATTTATATTTAATTTTTTTAAAGATGTATGTAAGGATTCTACTATTACATCATATGAATTTATTAAAGTTCCATCTAAATCCCAAATAAATGCCTTCATAGTAACCCTTCTTTCTATATAAATTATAAAAGTATAAACATTTCATGTCAAAGAAAAAATGCTGGAGTAATCCAGCATTTTATATTACTTATTTCTTGGATATTTAATGTTTGCTTGTGCAGCTGCAAGACGTGCAACTGGTACACGGAATGGTGAACAAGAAACATAATCTAATCCTGCCTGGTGGTAGAATTCGATACTTCTTGCATCTCCACCTGTTTCACCACATACACCAACATGTAGGTTAGGACGAGTTTGTCTTCCTAGCTTAACTGACATAGAAACAAGCTTACCTACACCTTCATAATCTAATGTCTTGAATGGATCAGCACCTAAGATATTAGTATGATAATATGATGGTAAGAATTTAGCAGAGTCATCTCTTGAGAATCCAAATGTCATCTGAGTTAAGTCATTTGTACCAAATGAGAAGAATTCAGCTTCTTGTGCAATTTCATCTGATAATAATGCGGCACGTGGAATTTCGATCATTGTACCAACATGATACTTTAATTCAACTCCAGCTTCCTTAATTAGCTTATCAGCTGTTTTAGTAATTAAATTCTTAACGAACTTTAATTCCTTAATATCCATAATTAATGGTACCATGATTTCTGGTTCTAGCTTAACACCAGTCTTAGATACATTAATTGCAGCCTTGATGATTGCAGTTGTCTGCATTTCACAAATTTCTGGATATGTAACTGCTAAACGGCATCCTCTATGACCCATCATTGGGTTATTTTCTCTTAATTCAACAATTCTATCGTTAACTTCTTCTACAGTCTTTCCTAAAGCAACTGCAAGTTCCTTAATTAATACTTCTTCTTTTGGTAAGAATTCATGTAGAGGTGGGTCTAAAAGACGAACGTTTACATTCTTTCCATTAAGAATTGTATAAAGACCTTCGAAGTCCTTTTGTTGCATAGGCTCAAGCTCAGCTAAAGCCTTTCTTCTATCAGCTTCATTATCAGCTAATATCATCTTTCTCATAGAGAAGATTCTATCCTTATCGAAGAACATATGTTCAGTACGGCATAGACCAATACCTTCAGCACCAAAGTCAACTGCCTTTTGAGCATCTCTTGGTGTATCAGCATTTGTTCTAACTGATAAATACTTATACTTATCAACCCAGCCCATGAAGCGTCCGAATAGACCGCTCTTTAAATCTGGTTCAATTGTCTTAATTTCACCTTCGTATACATAACCAGTGTTTCCATCAACTGAGAATGTATCCTTATCAGTATATACCTTACCATTGATAGTTACTGTTCTTGCATTTTCATCAATTACAGCTTCTCCACATCCAGTAACGCAGCATCTACCCATACCTCTTGCAACAACAGCTGCATGAGATGTCATACCACCACGCATTGTTAATACAGCTTCAGAAGAAACCATACCAACGATATCTTCAGGAGAAGTTTCTTCTCTAACTAGAATAACCTTTTCCTTTTTCTTCTTTCTCTTTTCAGCTTCTTCTGCACTGAATGCTAAATGACCAATACCAGCACCAGGGCCAGCAGGTAATCCCTTTGCGATAGGAGTATGCTTAGCTAAATCATCCTTATCAAAGTTAGGTAATAATAGCTTATCAAATGATTGAGGATCAATTCTTAAAACTGCTTCCTTCTCATCAATAATTCCTTCATCAACTAAATCACATGCAATCTTAATGGCAGCCTGTGGAGTTCTCTTACCATTTCTTGTTTGTAAGAAATAAAGCTTAGAATCCTCAACTGTAAATTCCATATCTTGCATATCCTTATAATGACCTTCCATAATCTTAATAGTCTTTGTGAACTGTTCATAAACAGAAGGCATTCTCTTCTTTAATTCTTCAATATGTAATGGTGTTCTTACACCAGCAACAACATCTTCACCCTGTGCGTTAGGTAAATATTCAGCAGAAATCTTATTTTCACCAGTAGATGGGTCACGTGAGAATGCAACACCTGTACCAGATTGTTCATTTTTGTTACCAAATACCATTGATTGTACTGTTACTGCAGTACCCCATTCATAAGGAATGTTGTTCATTCTTCTGAATTCATTTGCACGATCATTATCCCAGCTTCTGAATACAGCCTTAACTGCTTCAACTAGCTGAGTCTTAGGATCATGAGGGAATTCTTCATTGAAAGTCTTCTTATAGTAAGCTTTATATTGCTTTACTAATTCCTTTAATTCATCTGCCTTAACCTCAGCATCAAGCTTATATCCCTTAGATGCCTTTAGGTCATCTAGCATCTTGTTCATATCGTCTCTTGGATGACCCTTTGCAATGTTAGTGAACATTAAAATGAATCTTCTATATGAATCATATGCAAATCTTTCATTGTTTGTAGCCTTTGCAAGAGCTTCTGCAGTATCATCATTTAATCCTAGATTTAGGATTGTATCCATCATACCAGGCATTGATACTCTAGCACCACTTCTAACTGATACTAATAATGGATTTGTACCACGACCAAAAGTCTTACCAGTCTTCTTTTCTAATTCGTCAACTGCATTATAAATTTCATTGACTAAATCATTAGATAATTCTCTATTATTTTCATAATACATTGTACAAGCTTCAGTAGTAATAGTGAAACCTTGAGGTACAGGAACACCGATATGAGCCATTTCAGCTAAGCCAGCACCTTTACCACCTAAAAGTTCTTTACCTAAGCCATAACCATTTTCAAAATGATATACGTATTGTTTCATAAATCTATCCTCCAAAAAAACATTATATGAATAAACTTTTATATCCATCTTTTTTTATGTTGCCATTATACTACTAAAAACGTTTGCTTTCAAGTAATATTATTAAATATATATATTAACTATGTACAAAATAAAAAGGCACGTATTACGTGCCAATTTCCTACATTTTAATATAAAGAGTACAAATTTTTTAGTGCCTTTTAAGCATATTACAAAAATACTACAAAGAATACTTTTTACCGAACTCTTTTGCAGCATCTACTCTTGCGCTAATTCTAAAAGCTGATGCATAAAAATATTCATCTACAACAGTAATTCCTTTTTCTTTTAACATTTTCTTTAAAGAATTAACTGTTCTTTTAGAAAAGTTAGAGGTTGTAAAAAGTACTACCTTTGAAACCAAATCCTTAGTTAGATTATTTGCATAAATTCTTAATTTCTTATCCATTATATTTGCATAAGGTGCTCCACCTAAGAATAATACATCAGTATGACCTTCTAGCTTTTCTTCTTCTAATATAGATACTGCCTTAGTATTAGCGCCTAAAGCAATAGCTTCTGCAATAAGTTTTGTATGTCCTAATTTAGATAAATATCTAACCTTAATATTCATAATTATTCTCCTAAAACCTTTACTATTTCATCTTCAATTTTCTTAGGTGACTTCATAGAACCAAATCTTCCTACTACATTACCTTCTCTATCAACTAAGAATTTAGTGAAATTCCATTTAATCTTTCCACTAAACTTACCATCATTAAAAGTTTTTAAAAAATGATATAATTCATGCTCATTATCACCATTTACATCAATCTTTTTAAATCTATCAAAGGTTGTTTTATATCTCATTTCACAAAATGAATTTATTTCTTCATCATTACCTGGTGCCTGATGAAAAAATTGGTTACAAGGGAAATCAAGTATTTCAAGACCTTTATCCTTGTATTTCAAATAAAGCTCTTCTAATCCTTTATATTGAGGAGTAAATCCACATTTAGTTGCAGTATTTACAATCAATAAAACCTTACCCTTATACTTTTCTAAAGTAATATTTTCACCCTTATTAGTTAAAACGTTAATATCATATATAGACATATTATTAACTCCTTTCATTTTATCCAATTTAATTTTACACAATTTATTCATAAAAATCAAGTAATAAAAAAAAGCACATTTTATCAATGTGCCTAAATAATTATTTTAAGAAAAGTTTCTTATACATATTAATAGCTTTTGCTATTGATTCTTTAGCTTCCTTTGCTCCCTGAATTTCAGTAACCATTGTTTTTTTATCATGCTCAAGTGCTTTATATACAGTAAAGAAATGCTTAATTTCAGAGAAAATATGCTCTGGTAATTCACTTATATCATTATAAACATTCTTACTTGGATCATTAATTGATACTGCAATAATCTTTTCATCACTCTCATCATTATCAATCATCTTAACGATTCCAATAGGTTTACATCTAACTAAGCATAATGGATCAAATTCCTCATCGCATAAGATTAAAACATCTAGTGGGTCGTTATCCTCTGCATATGTTCTTGGAATAAATCCATAATTTTCTGGATAATGAGTTGATGTATATAATATACGATCTAAGACAATGAATCCAGTTTCTTTATCAAGCTCATATTTTTTCTTACTTCCCTTTGGAATTTCTACTACCGCAACAAATTCATCAGGAGTAATTCTTTTTTCATCTATATCATGCCAAATATTCATAATATTACCCTCCCCACTTTTATGATATTATAACAATTATATTATTTCAAATTAGTTAAAACTATAATTATTAACTATATATGGAACAATTTGCTTAATTTCATCTATAGTTCTTGTCATAAGCTGTTGAATTCTTTTTACATTCTCAAATTCAGCTTTTGTAACAAATCTATTTAATTCATCATTATTATTAATATCAAACATAGTATAAGTATTAGAATCTCCTGGATTATACTTATCTACATTTGGAATATAATGTGATTCAACAGAATCATATTCACCTTGGTCTGCTAAAGCAAATACTACTGCCTCAGTTGGAACATCCCCTTCAAATAATCTATAAATATATGCTTGAAGCATATCAACCTTATTTGTTTCAGGGTTTATACCTAAACCTATTTGTGCAAGCTTGTTATCAATATTATTAGGGTTATTTATATCCTTAATAAAAACAACAATATGAACTAGATTCTTATTTTCTTTATTTACTCTAACTAAAGCACTAACGCTTTCTTTTTCTATTTTCTTATAAGATTTCATTTTATTCCTCAAAATTTACAATTTTCTTTACATCAAATAAATCAAATACAAAATCATCAATATTCTTCATTTGATTAAAATATTGTCCTAAATATTTTTCATACATTAAAGGATCAAAAGGATATGTGATATAATCAGCTTCTCCACTATTCTTTATAGTTTCTAAAACTATTACTAAATCTCCCTTTACATCTATATCAATAAAAGCTGTATTTAAATAATTTAGTTTAGGATCAGCTAATCTCTTCTTTTCATATGCCCAGCCTACATAATATTTATAAAGTTCACAAAACTTAGGCTGATATCCAAATTCAAGTTCATGTATACGCTCAATCATTTCAGTATTAGTTCTTGCGCCATAAAGCTTAAATCCATCATATTTAACTTCTTCTTTAAATTTCTTTTTTGCTTCCTTTAATTCTTCATCAGTTCCTGATTGAACAATAAAATTCTTTTTATTATCACGATATGTTATTGGATTTAAAAATATTGTATTCTCCTTGCAATATGGACATTGGTGCTTATATATATCACCATTTACAACTCCATTTGCTATAATTTTATCTGTATTTACTTCAACTTCAATATAGACCTTATCATTAAATATCTTTTCACAATGCTGACATTTAATATTTACTTCCTGTGTTACTGCCATATATTACTCCTTATTTAATGTTAATTAACAAGTTAAATTTATTTTAACATAATATTGTTTTTCTTTCTACTATTAATGTTCTAACAATTAAAAAGTGGATATTAAATCCACTAATTTAATTGATCTTCAAATTTCTTTAATTCATCATTACTATTTTTCTTATATTTATCTAGCATCTTAACACCACCAAATCCGCCAAATGATAATAAAACACCAAATAATAATCTTCTAGTGCCTATCCATTCACCACTAAACATATACTTATCAAGAGCTAATCCCTTACCATATGCCATAAATGGTATTGCAAAGCCTAAGAATGATAAAATAGTTAACATAACAATTAAACCAATTGTAATCTTAATCCATTTTTTATTTGGAACCTTTGATACTAAATAGCCAATAATTGCAAGTATTGGTGTAAAAGCAAGCATTCCACCAAAATAATAATCATAATTAGTAATAGATAATATTAATGCTGGAATAATTCCTACAAGTGAACCAATTACTGCAAGGATAATAGCTAATAAATATTTTTTATTAAAGCCATCTTCCTTTTTTAAATTATCCTTTAATTTATTAATATAATCATTTCTACATTCTATATGCATAGGGCAATAATTATCACCAAATAGCATATATTCAGTTTCCTTACCACATAAAGGACATTTACTCATTTTTAAATATCCTTCTTCAATTAACCCTAATGTAGTAGATTCTATTTGTTTTTTAATTATAGCTTGTACGCTTTCCTTTTTCTTATTACCATCAGCTAAGGATACAATTAATGTATCAGCATCATTAGATAATGAATATGCTGCAACAACATTATCTAATGCGTACTTCTCCATCTTTTTTAATACATCCTTTGTTAATGGTTGATTAAGTGGGATATAAAAAGAAGGAATCTTAAGCATTGAATATTGCCAATCCTTTAAATAAACAATGAAGCCATTAGCTTCCATATAATATACATCACCAATTTTTTTAAATCCTAAATCTAGGGCGTAATCATCATATTTCATAATTAAAACCTCATCTTATTCATGAAAAATATTCTTTTTCATTATAAATAAATTCTTTATATATCCAATTAAAAAACCTAATCCAGTTGTAACTATAGCTTCAATAAAACCACATAATAATATAAAATACCATGTTATTTGGAAATATCCCTCTAGGTTTGAGGCGTAAGGTATTCTTCCACCAAATAAAGATAATACTAATATTGCAAGTGTATATATGATAGTAACTAATACTGGTATAAATATATCTTTAACATAAACCTTATTTCTAAAATCAAACAGAATAAATGTTATTAAGCCAAGTATAGGACATATAGTATGCATAAAAAGCCACATACTTCCTGTTAAATCAATTCCATATTGAATCTCACCAGATACTAAAATTAAAAGCCATACTGTAAC
>JAEELJ010000082.1 GCA_016288855.1 Acholeplasmatales bacterium | reverse complement strand
ATATGGTATCTCCTATTGGCTTATCATACGGTGAGAACCCCCTCACTCTAAGGTTAGAAAATCTAACAAAGCCTTTTTTAATTATTATATTTTAATCCAAACCTTTAGTTTTATGGGTTCGGTTTTTGACTATTTGGTGGAGCTGAGGGGAATCGAACCCCTGTATACAACCCAATCCATAGTGCTTTCTACATGTTTATCTAGTCAATAGCTTTCGATAGGCCTAAGCTAACTAGCAGACCAAAACCTACCTACACTCTATTGAATTCATTATTAATACTTAGAGTAGCAGTATCATAATATATCCTACTGTAATGAAACCCAAAGCCTTATTGCATAGGAAACAACAAGGGTGGGCCGCTTATATTATATTAGCAAGCGTAAGCATAGTTAGCAGTAGTATTTCTAGCTGCTAAGAATGCATAATTATTTTCTTCTTCGTTTGCGTTTATTTACAAACCTCGACGTTTTTTAGGTGGACGGTATCCCACCACATGCTTACAATACTTCATGGATCATAGCGAATCCAGGACAACCCCATATTTAATTTGCATTAATATTATAGCCTAAAAACAGATATTTTCAAGAAAACTAATATCTGTTTTTAAACTCTTTAGAAATTCTTCTTGCTTCGTCTCTTTCTTTAATAGTTTCTCTTTTATCTACTAATTTCTTACCCTTAGCAAGTGCAACTTCAATTTTAACAAGAGAGCCCTTAAAATAAGCTTTTGTCGCAACTAAAGTTAATCCTTCCTTTTGGATTCTTTGGCTAAGTTTTAATATTTCATGCTTATTTAATAATAATTCTCTAGTTCTTAATTCTTCATGATTAAATAATGTACCATGTTCATATTTTTTTATGAACATATTTAAAATTTCTGGCTTACCATTTCTTATTATTACATATGCATCATTTATATTGGCATTACCAGCTCTGATTGATTTTATTTCAGAGCCTTTTAATTTAATGCCTGCTTCATATGTATCTAAAAGAAAATATTCAAATGATGCTTTCTTATTTTGACATATAATTTTCATTTGGCTTTAAACCACCTTTTTCATAATCACTTTTCAACATAAAGTCAATTTGATGCTTTTCTTTATCTGAATTAGTAATAACAATTTCAACCTTTTGACCAAGCTTAAATGTCTTCTTTCCATTAGAAGCTTGATATGTATCCTCATTATATTCATAATAACCATCCATAGATGAATAGCTAATTAAACCTTCAGCACCATTAGAAAGCTCAACAAACATACCATAAGATGTCATACCAACAATAACACCTTCTCTAACCTCACCTATATGCTTTTCCATATACCAAGCATATAGCATATCATCTACTTCTCTTTCACAATCAATACAATTTCTTTCTGATTTAGAATTCTTAAAAGCTACCTCAGGTATTAAAGCATTATATTTCTTAATATCATGTCCTATATGCTCACTTGGATGTAATAATAATTTTTTTATCATTCTATGAGTCATTAAGTCAGGATATCTTCTAATTGGAGAAGTGAAATGACAATAATATTTTAAAGCAAGTCCATAATGTCCTAAGCATTCCTCAAAATATTTTGCCTTCATCATACTTCTTAGCATTAAATTATTAATTACTGCTGAATTAGGATTATCCTTTGAATCATGTAAAATTTCTTGGATTTCTTTAGGATGAATATCTCCTTTTATATTCCTAATTTTTACATCAAATCCTCTTATAACTTCTAATGTTTGCTGTAATTTTTCTTGGTCTGGCTCTTCATGTACTCTATATACAATTGGAAGTTTCATTAAATTCATATGATATGCAATCATTTCATTTGCTAGAAGCATAAAATCTTCAATTAGCTTTTCAGCATCAAATCTTTCTCTTCTTATAATTGATATAGGCTCACCCTTATCATTTAATTCAAATTCAAATTCAGTATCATCGAATTCTAAGCCGCCTCTTCTATATCTAATATCTCTAATAATCTTAGATAATTTATTCATATTGAATAGCATATCCTTAATATCTAGATATTGATTAGTTATTTCCTCATCATTATTTAGAATCTTATTAACATTATTATAAGTCATTCTATGAGCTGATTTTATTACGCCTTCATTGATATCATAATTTAAAACCTTACCCTTAGGATTAATTTCCATAATGATTGCTAAAACTAATCTTTCAACATCAGGATTTAAAGAACAAATACCATTTGAAAGCTTTCTTGGAATCATAGGTATAACTCTATCTGCAAGATAACATGATGTACCTCTAGATAATGCATCCTTATCAAGTGGGCTTCCTTCTTTTACATAATGTGAAACATCGGCTATATAAACACCAAGCTTATAATTACCATTATCCATTATTTCTAAAGAAACTGCATCATCAAAATCCTTTGATCCATCACCATCAATAGTTATTATCTTTTTAGAAGTATAATCAATTCTTCCTTCTTTATCAGAAGCTTTAACCTCATCAGGTATAGAATCAAGCTCTAGTAATGTTTCTTCACTAAAATTAACAGGAAATCCATATTTTAATGCGATTACAGAAATATCAAGACCTGGATCATCCTTATATCCAATTACATTAATAATTCTTCCTCTTATCTTGAAACCATTATATTCTATTGAAACCTGACATATTTTACCTAAATCAGATTCATTAACATCACCAACTAAATCTATATCCTGCTGAAAAGAATTTTGAATAGGTCTAATATAGTATTTTTTATATTTATTTCCCTTTTCCTTTAATACACCAAATGCCTTAGTTGTACTACGCTCTATTACATTAACTACATACGCAACTATTTTTTTAGAGGTTCTTTCAACTGGTGCAATTAAAACCTTATCCTTATTATAAGCATTTGATACAAAATCACCTGGAATAAAGAAATCATCATCATATCCTTCAACAGAAACAAATCCAAATTTTTCATGTAGATCAATTGTTCCTTCTATTAAATATGAGTAAACATTATATTCTTTTATATTTTTTATCTTTCCTTCCTTAGAAAGAATAGATATAGCTGAATCTATTTCCGCTTTTTTTGCCTTAAAATGCTTTTTTATATCAAAATAAGATAAATATAGTCTTTCTTTGAAAAAGTCTAATAAAAGGGCTAAATCAAGGCCTTGGAATTTTAAAAGCTTATATAGTTCTTGACCAGCTAGATATTTAATTCTTTTTTCTTCAATTAAATCATTTAATGCATTATTTAGCTCATCATCATTTTCTATTCCTAAATATTCCTTTAATATATCAAATGATAGATTACCTTCTTTTAAAGCATTTAATATTTCCTCTTTAATATTATCCATGATTTACCTCCTTTCAAATAAAAAATGAGATTTCGTTTTGAAATCTCATTAATAAACTAAGCCTTATGAATTAAAATAGATGCAATTACAAGTACTACGAATAATACTGCAAGCACTATTGTTGCTCTTTGCATAAATAATTCAATACCACGAACTTTTTGGTCCTTAAATAATTCTGACTTAGAACCATTGAAGGCGTCATTGATATCATCTTTTGATGCTTGAAGCATAACTATTACTATTAATAAGATTGAAACTATTGCTACAAATATGTCAATTATAAATGTTGTCATGAGACTGCCCTCCTTAAACAAAAGTTCTTAATAATTATACAAGATTTAATAATATATTTCAATAGAAATATTTTAAATAATGAATATCCCATGACAAATAATTATTTATTAAAAATATTTTAACTTAATACATCTAAAATTAATTTAAAATCAGTTTTTTCTTTAGTTAATTTATAAGAGTTATTTACTAAATCAAGAATATTATTATCGTTAGCATCAGAATATATTTCTGATATTAAATCACCCTTCTTAATGTAGTCGCCAATTTTAGGATAAAATTTTAATCCAACCATATGATTAATATTATCTCCTAATGATACTCTACCAGCTCCTAGCATCATAGATGCAAGACCTAATGATTTAGTATCAATTAAAGAAACATAGCCTTCTTCTTTAGAATATAATGGAATAATATATTTTGGCTTTTCAAAAAGTGTTGGATTATCGATATATGATATATTACCACCTTGCAATAAAACCATTTCTTTAAAATGATTAAATGCACTACCGTTATATATTTTTTCTTTAGCTAATTCTAAAGCATCTTCTAATGTTTTTGTTAATCCAAGCTCATATATTGTATTAGCTGATATTTGAATACACAATTCATAAAAATCTATAGGTCCCTTACCTTTTAGTGTATCAATTGCTTCTATTATTTCTAATGAATTACCAATCGCATATCCTAAGTTCTCATCCATAGATGTAAGTGTTGAAATAACCTTACGGTTAAATTTTTTACCAATTTTAATCATTGTTTTTGCAAGCAATCTAGCTTCATTTAAATCCTTCATGAATGCTCCATTACCAACCTTTATATCTAAAGAGATTAAATCAGTTTTGATTGCTAATTTTTTAGACATTATTGACGATGCAATTAAAGGTATTGATGCAACTGTTGCAGTTACATCTCTTAAAGCATATATTTTTTTATCTGCTAAGGCTATATTTTTAGTTTGACCAATTATAGAAAATTTATTTTTCTTTACAATATCAATAAATTCTTCTTCATTAAGGTTTGCATTAAATCCAGGGATTGACTCAAGCTTATCTATTGTGCCACCAGTATAGCCTAATCCTCTTCCAGACATTTTACATACATTAATACCTGATGCTGCAAGTATTGAACCAACAACAAATGTTGTTTTATCTCCAACACCACCTGTAGAATGCTTATCTACTTTTAGTCCTTCTATTTCATCAAATGTGATAATATCACCAGAATTCAACATTGATTTTGTTAAATAATATATTTCATCATCAGTCATTCCTCTAAAATATATGGCCATTAAAAAAGAAGACATTTGATAATCAGGGATTTTATTAAATGTATATCCCATAACCATAAAATCAATTTCTTCTTCAGTAAGCTCAAAGCCATCCCTTTTACGTAAAATGATATCTTGTGGTCTCATAAAAATGTCTCCTTTCAATTTTAAATTTTAAATTTTAAAACGATTATTTAGTATTATAAATTCCTAATAAGTCAGTTGAAAAGTTATTATTTAATCTTTTTAATAAATCAATTATTTTATATTTTGCATCTAAATCAAATGATGCTTCTATATAGAATTTATATTCTCCCATATGTGTTTTTAATGGTCTTGACATAATAGATTTCATATTAATATTAAGCTCATGGAATGAATTTAATATTTGGAATAATATACCAGGTTTATCTTCTTCAGATGTTATCATAAAAGATGCAGAAAACTTCTTTCTTCTTCCAATTAAATGTTTGATATATGAATATAGATTTACATCTCGTAAATCTTTTTCTCTTTCACCTTTTAAAACAACGAATCTTGTTCTATTCCCTTTAACATCAGCAATTCTTTTATAAATAATGTTATATTCCAAATTATCTAATAAATGAATTGGAATTATTGCGCCAACCTGAGGATCTTTTAAGTTCTCTAAATACTTTTCTAAAGTTAAACCATTAGAATCTGTTTTAGTCACTCTAAAATCATATCTATTAATGAATTTTAGACATTGACCTGCTGCTTTAAATTGTACAAAGCATTCTTTTACATCCTTAATATCCTTTGCCATTGAAACAAATGCAAAATCAACAGGAAGACTTAATTGCTTTACTATTAATGAATTAGTAGCACAAATAGTATCTAATGCTTCTAATACAAATCCATCAAGCATATTTTCAAATGGGACAATTGCAATTGTATCACGTGATGAAGCCTGTGCAGTTTTAATAATAGTAGGCTTATATTCAATTTCAAATTCTTCTTTGATATTCTTAAGATAATTATCTTTTGCAATATCACAGTATGTGCCCTTAGGACCTAAAACCGCCAGTTTTCTCATAAATTTCTCCCTCATATAATGGATTCATTTGGAAGCTTGGTTCAATAAATTCATAAACACTCATGCATCTTTCTTCCTTGATGACATAATATTTATTTCCATCAATTACTAAGCAGCAATCTTCTTCAATTCCAAAAGAATCAATTTTAATATTTTCTACTTCTCCATTATAACATATTAAATCCTCATTTTGATAGTGAGGACAAATACTTATATTTAATATTCCTAATCCCTTAACCATTCTATAATTATAGTTATGGAAATTATCAGAATACATATATTTATCTCCCATGCTTATTTTTGTATAAAGCATTGCACCAGCACTCAAGCCAGCATATATTTTATCTGTATCTAAATATTTAATTAATATTTTATCTAAGCCATTTTTAATAAAGAATTCATATAAATCATCTGATACACCACCTGAAATATATAAAATATCAGCCTTATTTAAATATTCATCAAATAATCCTACATTCTCAAATGTTAAATCTATTATTTCACAATCTAAGTTACTTACTAGGCTATGAAACTTTTTTATTGTTTTATCAATATCTTTTGCTGCGTAAGGGCAAAAAAGTACCTTAGGCGTTTTCTTACCAGATAACTTAAAGATTTCTTCTTCAATTTTATTTGGTAAGTGTTCTCTATTTACTTTTCCACCAATTAACGCAAATTTAACACTCATTATTTCCCCTCTTTATATAATCTTGCTTCAAGCTTATAAATAGGGCCCTTTTGGCTCCATTTATCTTCATATTCTGTAGTAATATTAAATACTTCTTCTTTATGTAAATCTAAATATATATTTGATAGATACCATCCATTTTGTGAGAATGATTCTAATGAATATTCAAATAAATGGCGATTATCAGTCTTTTGAATTAAAACACCATTATCATCTAAAACCTTCTTATATTGTTCTAAGAATAAAGGAGATGTTAATCTTCTTTTCGCATGATGATTTTTAGGCCATGGATCTGAGAAGTTAAGATAAATAGTATTTACTTCCTTTGAATCAAAATAATTAGAAAGCTCTAAAGCATCTATATTAATTAATCTAAGGTTTTCTAAATCTGATTCAATAACCTTCTCTAATGTTCTTAATAATACTGAATCATATTTTTCAATTGCAATATAATTAATACCTGGGTTTAGCTTTGCAAGAGTAGAAATAAATTGTCCCTTGCCACATCCAATTTCAATATGGATAGGATTATTATTTCCAAATAATTCCTTCCATTTACCTTTTAATTCTATTGCATCAGCAATATAAAATTTATTGTCATTGATTTGTAATCTTTCTTGTGCATTTTTAATTTTTCTTAATCTCATTATTTTGTTAATTCGTATAATGCATCAAAATATATTTCAGTCATCTTATCAAAGTCTTCGATTGACATATATTCATTTGCAATATGACAAACATCCTCTCTTCCTGGGAATAATGGTCCGAAGGCAACTGCACCTTCTAGGTCATGTGCATATGTACCTCCACCTATAGTCTGTGGTTTATTAATATTATCTCCCGTAATCTTTTTATATGAATTATATAAAGTAGACATTAAAGGAGAATCCTTTGATACATAGTGAGTGCCTGTTGCATGAATAATTTCATATTTATATCCATATTTAGCTGTTGCAATAGAAACCTTATCTTCAATTAATTTAATATCACTATCTTTAGGTAGACGACAGTTAATACCAATTTTAGCATTATTATTATCAAATTTAACTAATGCAAAATTAGAAGTTAAATTCTTCATTTCACCATCATAATCATTATAACCAATCTTCTTACCTAATGTATCATCACTAAAGAATTCACTAACAAATTTAGCTAATTTAGAATCAGAATATTTAGCAATGAAATCCATTAATTTAGTTGCGGCATTGATACCCTTTTCAGGACACATAGCATGAGCTGATAGTCCATGGATATAATATGTATCACCTATAACCTCACCCTTAAGTGAAGTTTCTTTTAAATATTCATAAAATTCCTTTTTTAAATCTATATTTAGTGTTGCTTTAGCATCACATGGAACAATATTATATCTTGTTCCTGAATCAAATGATGTTATTACATTATCATTTTCAAATAATATATCATATGACATATTACCCTTTTCACCATAAATACCTGGGAAATCTGCATCAGGAGAAAATGCCATATTAGGTTTAGGCATTTTTTCAAAATAATGTTCTATACATCTAGAACCACTTTCTTCATCACAGCCTAAAATTAATCTAACCTTTTTAGAAGGATTAATTCCAAGATCCTTAAGCATTTTCATAGCAATATATGATGCAACAACAGGACCCTTATCATCAGCAACACCACGTCCATACATCTTACCATCGCTAATTCTTACTTCAAATGGATTACTTTCCCATACTTGACCTTCTACAGGTACAACATCTAAATGAGCTAAAAGGCCCAATGTTTCACTACCATTACCAAAGTCAATATGACCAGCATAATTATCAGCATTATATGTTTTAAATCCATCTTTAGACGCATAGTCAAGCATATAATTTAAACATTCCTTTGCCTCAGTACCAAAAGGAGCTAAAGTATTAGGCTTATATTCATCTAATACACTCTTATAAGATACTAATTTTTTTAATAATTGTAATGCTTCTTCTTTATATTTATTAAAATATAAATCTTTAAATTTTTCCATAATTCCTCCTAAAATGAAAACAAAATTAATCACTGGGATTAATTTTGTATCATTAAAATTTATTAAAAATTAAATTTCTTTTCCTAATGAAAGTTCAATAATCTTTGACTTAATTGCTGCAAGAGCTTCTTCTTCATCTTCGCCTTCAGCTCTTACTTCAATTGTTGTTCCTGAATAAATTCCAAGTGACATAACACCCATTATTGATTTGAAATCAACTGTTTTTCTCATTGCAGTAAGCTTTAAATCACTCTTGAAATTCATACATACATTTACTAATGTAGTTGCAGGTCTTGCGTGAATTCCATTTTCTGCAGTAATTCTAAATGTCTTCTTAACCATAACTATAGTCTCCTTTTTAATTTAATCTATTTAAAATAGCCTTTTTAATTAACTCAGAATCTAATCTAAATAATGTTTTTATTGTAGATCCTGTAACAAATACACCATTTGTTGCAATCTCTTTTAATCCATTTAAATTAGCTTTATCTAAATCAGAAATTGTAATATTTAATCTACCGTTATCAACTACAACATCAACTATATTACTACTTCCACCATATAATTCTATAAGATTTGTAATAAATTCATCATCCACTTTAATCTTTGGCTTATTTGATTTATTCTTTTTATTAATCTTTAGTACTTTAGCAACAACAATTCCTGCTGCTATAAGAACTAATACTGGAAGAACTATAAATAGTACAATTTGTAATGGAGTCATAATAATACCTTATCTTTCTATCATCGAATTTTATTCCAATAATAATTAGCTTATATATTTATACTATTTATATTATATAAATTTAAAAGATTTTATTCAAGTTTTACTTAAAAGAAAATTAAAACGTTTTTATAACTATAGTTTATAACCAAACTTCTTAAAAAACTCATTTCTGAATTCTAATAAACGATCATTCTTAATTGCTTCACGTACATTTGCCATTAAAGTCTTTAAGAAATAAAGATTATGATATGTAATTAGTCTCATACCAAGAATTTCTTCTGATTTAATTAAATGATTTAAATATGCTCTTGAATAAGTCTTACATACAGTACAATCACATTCCTTATCAAGTGGACCATGATCATTAAATAATGTAGCCTTCTTCACTTGAATTTTACCTTCAGAGGTGAATGCTGTACCATGACGTGCATTTCTTGTTGGTAATACACAGTCAAACATATCAATTCCATAAATAGAGCCCATGATTAAATCATCAGGTGAGCCTACCCCCATTAAATATCTAGGTTTATCAGAAGGCATAATATGTGATAAATATTCTAGCATATCATACATATCTTCTTTTGATTCACCAACTGAAAGACCACCAATTGAGAATCCTGGGAATGGAGTTTTCATTAATTCCTCAAGACAGTATTTTCTCATTTCTTTAAATTTACCGCCTTGTACAATACCAAATAATGCTTGAGTATCCTTATTTGGATGATATTCCCATCCTCTTCTTGCCCATCTTATTGTTCTATCTACACTATCCTTCATGTATTCATAAGATGAGTCAAATGGTGCACATTCATCAAGTGACATGATTATATCAGCACCTAGGTTATTTTGAATCTCAATTGATTTTTCTGGTGATAAGAATAGCTTTGAACCATTCTTAGGATGACGGAATTCAACACCTTCTTCAGTTATCTTTCTAGTTTTAGACAAAGAGAAAACCTGAAATCCGCCTGAATCAGTTAGTAAGGCACCGTCCCAATTCATGAATCCTCTAATACCACCAAATTCCTTAATTAGCTCATCACCAGGCTGAAGCCATAAATGATAAGTATTACCTAAAATTAAGCCTTGAGATACTTCTTTTATTTCACTAGGCACTAAAGTTTTTACTGTTGCCTGAGTTCCTACTGGCATAAACATTGGTGTTTCAAAATCACCATGTGGTGTATGTAAGATACCATATCTTGCACCACAATTTTTATCAACATGTAGTAACTCGTACCATACAGGTGCCTTCATTATCTAACCCTCTTAATATATTTAATTACAACTTTTTTCTTTGGAGCATCATATAAACCAGTTTCAACAGATGCAACCTTATCAACAACATCTAATCCTTCTAATGCTACACCAAATGCTGCATAAGAGCCATCTAGATAAGATGCCTTATCATGCATAATAAAGAATTGGCTTGATGCTGAATCTGGGTGATTAGCACGTGCCATTGATATTACACCCTTTTCATGTGATAAATCATTTTTAACACCG
This sequence comes from Acholeplasmatales bacterium, assembly GCA_016288855.1. Classification (GTDB taxonomy): domain Bacteria; phylum Bacillota_I; class Bacilli_A; order Acholeplasmatales; family Anaeroplasmataceae; genus Anaeroplasma. The sequence continues at coordinate 36,821 of JAEELJ010000082.1, read as the reverse complement.
TTAGCTCTAAATTCTCCTTTAATGTTCTTACCAGAGCCACCGCATCCATTTCCGTCTGGATCTCCACCTTGAATCATGAAGCCCGAAATAATTCTATGGAATGTTAATCCATCATAAAACTTCTTATCTACTAATCCTAAGAAATTTTCAACTGTAATTGGAGCGCAAGATGGGAATAATTCTAATAAAATTTTACCGAATCCTTCAATCTCCATTTCAACTCTTGGGTTTGTATCATTTAAAAATTCTTTATAATTCTTCATATTATATCTCCTTAAATATTATTCAATAAACATTGCATCACCAAATGAGAAGAAACGATATTTTTCTTCAACTGCGTGCTTATATGCATCTAAAATAAATTCTCTTCCTGCAAGTGCAGATACCAACATAATTAATGTAGATTTAGGTAAATGGAAATTAGTAATAAGTGCATCTACTGCCTTAAACTTATATCCTGGATAAATAAAAATTGATGTATTTTCACAGCATGCCTCAAATCCACCTAATTCATCTCTATACGCAGCTTCTAATGTTCTTGTTGATGTAGTACCTACCGCAACAATTCTCTTACCAGCCTTTTTGGCAGCATTTAATCTTTCTGCAGCTTCCTTAGATATTTGATATAACTCAGTATGCATTTCATGCTTTGAAGCATCTTCTTCAGTAACTGGTCTAAATGTACCTAAACCAACATTTAATGTTACATAAATAAGTTCAATACCCTTAGCCTTTATTTGTTCTAAAAGCTCAGGAGTAAAATGTAATCCTGCAGTAGGTGCAGCTGCACTACCTGGGTTCTTAGCATATACTGTTTGATATCTATCCTTATCCTTTAATTTTTCATGAATATATGGTGGCAAAGGCATTTCACCAAGCTGATCTAGTATTTCAACTAAAATACCATCATAAATTAGCTTATAATGTGTGATACCTTCATCAAACTTCTTAATACATTGAGCTTTAAGCTTTCCATCACCAAATGAAACAATTGTTCCTTCATGTACTCTTTTTTGAGGTCTAGTTAAGCATTCCCAAACGTTATCACCTAAATCCTTTAATAATAATACCTCAATTGATGCGTGTGTTTCTTCCTTTTCACCAATTAATCTTGCAGGTATAACCTTTGTATCATTTAAAACTAAAACATCATTTGGAGTTAAATAATCAATTATTTCTTTAAAATGATGATCACTAAATTTTTTATTTTTTCTATCCAAGATCATTAATCTTGAACCACTTCTATCCTTTAAAGGAGTTTGAGCAATTAACTCCTCAGGTAAATTATAATCATAATCTTCTGTTCTTAACATTAGGCAAAAATCCCCTTATAGAATTCAATTCCAAGCTTATTATAAGCTTTTTCTGTAGCTATTCTTCCTCTTTGGCTTCTTTTAATATAACCTTCTTGCAATAAGTAAGGCTCATAAACATCTTCTATAGTAGAAGATTCTTCTGAAATAGTTGCAGCCAAAGACTCAAGGCCAACAGGGCCCCCATTAAATGAATTAATAATTGCACCTAAATATTTATAATCTGTATAATCTAGGCCATCCTCATCAATTCCTAACTTATTTAATGCATTCTTACATACATCAATTGAAACTTCTCCGTTGTTCTTAACATCGGCAAAATCTCTAACTCTTCTAAATAAACGATTTGCAATACGAGGTGTACCTCTGCTTCTTTTCGCAAGCTCTAATACTGCATCCTCATCTATTTTAGTTCGATGAACCTTTGCAGTTCTTCTAATTATATTTGCAAGCTCATCTATAGTATAATATTCCAATCTTAATACAACACCAAAACGATCTCTTAGCGGTGCTGATAAATCTCCAAAGCGAGTTGTTGCACCAACAAGTGTAAATGGTGGTAAATCAATTTTTATAGTTCTTGTTTGGGCATCCTTACCAACAACTATATCTAATGAATAATCTTCCATTGCACTATATAAAACCTCTTCTACATATCTAGGTAATCTATGTATTTCATCAATAAATAATACATCACCTTCTTCTAATGTAGATAATATTGCAGCCAAATCACCGCTTCTTTCAATTGCAGGACCTGAAACTGTTTTAATATTAACTCCTAATTCATTAGCAATTATTTGCGCTAATGTAGTTTTACCTAATCCAGGAGGACCATATAATAATGTATGATCTAATGACTCATCACGCTTTAATGCAGCCTTAATATAAACATCAAGCATTTCCTTTGCTTCAGCTTGACCAATATATTCACTTAAAGTTTTAGGTCTTATAGATAATTCATCAAAATCATCGCTTTTATGTTCATTAGGATCAACTAAAATTTCATCATCTAATACCATATTATTTTACCAGTAATCTTAACGCATCCTTAACAAGACTTGATACATCCTTTGTATTATCAAGCTTAGCTAAGATTCCTGAAACCTCCTTTTTAGAATACCCTAATGCAACTAACGCATCTAAAACATCATTTAGCTTTGAATCTTTAATAGATAAATTATCTTCAGGTTCAGCTAATTTTCCTTTTAAATCTAGGATAATTTGTTGTGCAGCCTTAGGACCAATTCCCGGGAATTTCTTAAGATATTTATCATCTCTTGCCTCAATAGCTCTTACAACCTCAGAAACTGTTGCTGCCGCAAGGATTGATAATGCACTCTTAGGACCAATTCCAGAAACAGTAATAAGTCTTAAGAATAAATCATGCTCATCCCATGATAAAAAGCCATATAATTCGATTGCATCCTCTTTCACATGCTGATATGTATAAATTGTATATAAAGTATCTAATTTATAATTATATGGATTTGGCACAATAATAATATAGCCAATACCATTATTCTCAACAATTATGAACTTTGGAGTTATTTTTGTCACAGTTCCAATAATATATCCGTACATTTCAAATCACCATAGTATATATTACCATAATGTAGGAAAAATTAAAAGAAAATCATGTTGAAAAAAACATGTAAAAGCTTTCTTTTAATAAGTGTTTTCCTTTACTAAAATAGAAAAAAATTATATAATATATATAATTAGTGCGAAAGGGAGGACTTATAATGAGTGATTTTGATATTGATCTAGACAAATTCAATCTAAAACTTCAATCAATAATTAATTCATATGATGGACTAGACTCAAAGTCACCAGTTTCTCCTTCTATGGTTGATAAAATAAGAGACATTGTTGATCTTAATTATCATCACATTTGTGATAACCTTCTAAGATTAAACAAAGTCATTGATACAAATACTAATTCTTTCCAAAATGATCTTGTATTACATAATAAAAAAGTTAACGAGCTTAATAAGGATTATCAAAAAAGAATAAGCCTTGCGACACAAGATATTCAAGCACAAATTGATTCAAAAAAATATTCAATTAAGGAATCATATGAAGCAAACAAAAATAAAAATGATGACCTTGGATTAGATACTGATACATTCATCAATTCTTCTAACCTAAATATTGATATGCTAAGAAATGATGCTAAAAATGATATTGCAAAATATACATACCAATATACCGAAGCTAAATATACATATGATGAGGATGCTGAAAATTATAACGAAGAAACATTTAAAAAGCTTGATGAATCTGAAAAGAATCATAAAAAAAACGAACACATCTTCCATTCTCAAATTGATGAAATAATAAAGAATTATGAATATAGCCTAGAAAAGGTTGAATCTCAACTTGAAGAATTAAGGCTTAATCATATTGATGATATTAAAAAAATCAATGAAGAAAAAAGAAATCTAAGTATTGAATTAAATAATAAAATTAAAGAATTAAATATTACTCATTCTAGTATGGCTAATACTTCTAAGCAACATTATCAAGAAACTCAAAATAAGCTATTAGAAGAACGTAACACAAAAAAGAATGAATACTTAAAGCTAGCTCAGGATTCAAATAAGGAATTCATTACCTCTACTGAACAAAATCTAAAAAGACATAATGAAGCTAAAGAATTATATGTAGAAAAAGCAAATGAAATCCTAGAAAACAATTATTATGATTTATACTTAAATCATTTAGAGGAAGAAAAAGAGCTTTATGAATTAAACAAAAGTCATAACATTAATAAAAATTGCTTAATGAAAAAAGTTAAAAGAAAATCATATTCTTATTATAAGAATATGATGAATGAAACTAAAAAGCAAATTAAAACTTTAGAAAATGAATTCAATAAAAAGGTAAATGAATATCAGTCAAATAAAATCTTAATTGATTCATCAAGACAAACTGCCATAAAAAAGTATAACGAAAACGAATTAAAGGACAACAAATACTATCAGGAAAAGAATAATCAGGCGGATGCTTTATCAAATTATGAAATATCTCTTGATAGCTATGAAATCAATAAAAAGATTAATCATATCAGACACTCATCTGATATGAAATTATATGAATTAGAAGCTAAAGCGGATGCATTAGAAGCTAAATATCTAAAAAACAACGAAAAGCTTTTAACAGAAAAAAGAAAGTGTATTTTGGAAATAGAATCTTCTCATAAGCTTAAAGAATTAGTTTCAGAAATGATTCAAAAAAAGCATAACAAAGAAATTATGTATCTACGTGTTACTGGAGCATTATATATTGAAAGATGTAAAAAACTTTTAGAATATAATGAAAGACAGCTTGAGATATATACAAAAATTTCTAATTCATTATTTGATTATTCACAAAAGAAAATTGAATTACAAAATGATGCAAGACGTGCAATTAATGAATGTAAGCATAATATAAATAACATTATGCTAGATTTACATATTATGAACGTTAATAACGATATTTCTATTTTAGGAAATCGTGAGCAATATGAATCTAGAAAATTATTTATGGAATTTACATATAAGAAAGAAAAGACAATTAATGAAACATTAAGAAAAAGATTTGAATATGAAATAAGAGATATTAATCATCATACTTCTTCTCTTTTAATAATCTTTAACGCATTAGAAAACATATTAATAAAAACAACTAATGTTTTACTTAATGATAATATTAAAAATCCTAAGGACTTTGAATTTAATAAAAAATTCTTAGAAAAAATTAAAGTTGAATTATATGAATTCGCAAAAATCAGTATCGATAATTATAAAAAGGTTATTATTGAATTAATTGATCAAACAATTAAATTTGAAGCAGCATTTAAATTTGAGGTTTCATTTAATTCATCAAATGACCATTTTAATGAAGAAAACCTAAGAATCAATAATAACATTAGTGATACTAAAAAGCGTATAGAAATTCTAAAGGATGAAATTAATAAAGAAAACAAAACAATCCAAAACCTATTATATGGCGTTAAAAACGATAAATCTGCATCAAAGCAAGATCTTTTAAAGCAAATTCAAACATTGAAAAAGGATATTTCAAATAAGAATAAGCTATTAAATGGATATAATAATTCTATTAAGAGATTAAATAATGAATTAAAGGATTTAGTTATAAGACATAACCGTGAAATAAAAGATATTTCTACTATGCAAAAAACTAATACTGTTTCATTATATAAGCTTAATACAATGGTTCAGGATTTAACAGAAAAGTTAGCTCAAGGATTAGATGAAAAATATCAATATATTAATAAAATTGAAGTGCCATTTGATTCATATAAGGATGCTTTAAAGGAAAAATATATAGCACTAAGAGATTATATGAATGTAATATATTATGATGTATATTCTATAATTAAAACATTTAAAACAGAAAGTATTAAATATCATAAGGCTGGCGAAACTACTCTTAATAATTCATTCTCTTCTTCTATTAAAGAGCTTGCAAAAGAAAACTCAAAGAATCTAAGAAACCAAAACCAAAGATTCGTACAAGAATATAGTTCTAAAAATAGAGACTTAAATATTGCAAGAAAAAAAGAAAGCAATACAGAGCATCTATATAGAACATATGATAGAAGACTTGATAATTCATACGCAGTTGATAACAAAGAAAAGAAATTATTATTAACTAATAGTGAAACACAATTATATAGAGAGTTGAATGCAATAAACCAAAATATGTATGATATTAAAATGGATTATTTATCATTTAACAATAGAATTGAGACAGAATATAAGAATAGTAGATTTATTTATTTTAAGGAAGCTCAAAATAAAAAACAAATTTGTGATAATAATTTAGTAGAATACCTAATGCAACGTGATATAGATATTAAAAGAATACCTAATGCCCTAAAGCATAAGAATTTAGCTGCAGTATTAGATTTAAAAGATAGAAATAAGGATATAGATAATTCTATATCAGAAATGCATATAAGCTATTCTCAAAAGAAAAAGAAATCTAAAAATCAAATTGATATTATCCTACAAAATTATAATAAAAACATTGCTGAAATTGATAAGGAGCAAAGTAAATATATTAAGAAAGCATCTAACTTAAGGAAGGCTTAATTATGAATAAATATATTAAAAAGATTTCTTTTACAATTTTAAGCATTATAATTCTTTTATTATTATCATGTAGTAAAGATGATTCTATCACTGAAATAAATACTTATTTTTCATTTTTCAGCTTGCAGGGTACAACTGATAAAACATATGAAATTAAAGGTTCTTCTTTAAGATATATTGAACCATCAACTATCTTTAAGATAATGGGTGATAACTATAATCTATCTTATGAAATAGAAAAAGAAAATGATTATATTAAGCTATCATATAAAGATAATAATATTAATAATTATATGATATTCAATTCAAAAACAAATATTGTAACTTTATCAAGCTACAATTTCTATTCATATGATTTAATAGATAGAATCTCATATATTTCAAAGTTTAGTATTACTAAACCTACCTCTTCTTTTGAGGAAGTAAGTATTAATTTAAGTGATTACGATATCAAAATAATTAATGAAGATGGATTGATATTATTACCAATATCAATTGCATCTTTATTAATATCTTCTCCATGTAATATAAATTTTTATTTTAATCCATTATATAATGATAAAACTGTATTTGGATTTGAAGGATATCCATTACCTTTAGTATATAGTGCGATAAATGAAAACTTTAAAGGTTCAATTTCTACATTAGAGGAAAGAAAAAATAACTTAAGCTATATTGAATTATTTATAGATCAATTCTATGGATTAAAAGAATATAAAAATATGTCTTCATTAGATAATGTAATATCATCATTTGAAACTTATAAAAATGATATATTATCTACTTCTTCTGATACTTATCAATTTGCTGAAATTAATTATTTTAATAATTTAAATGACCTACATACATCATTAATTACTTATTCTCCATTAAGTAATTATTATGATCATGATATTATACATAGTGATTCATATAATAATTTAGTAGAAAAATTAAATAATGATATTTCTATAAGAAATAGTCTAACAAAAAAATATGGTAAAATAACTATTAATGATGTAAATGCGTATATTTATGATGATAGCATGTTAGTATGTTTTAATAATTTTGATACAAATAAATATAACATTATAGATAATCTATTTAATTTAAATGAAGGAAATCTGTATAATATTAAAAATATAATTTTTGATTTAACTTGTAATACTGGTGGAGAAGTATTTACAGCATATCAAATATTATCTTTATTAACTGATGATTCTCTATCATTCACTTATCAATATAACAATAGCAATCTATATTATAAATATGATGCAATTTTTGATAATGATAAGGATTTAGACTTTCATGATAATGAAGCACATAATGAATATAATTATTATCTTTTAACAAGTAATTCTACTTTTTCTGCTGCAAATTTATTTTCAGCAGAATTTAAAGCTCATAATATTGGTAAATCTATAGGTGTAAAATCAGGTGGTGGAACTTGTGTTATAGGGTATCAAGTATTACCTGATGGAACAACATTTACAACATCATCATTAAAACAAATTGTAATTAAAGATGATAATGGTATTTATAACCAAATAGAAAATGGTATAGATGTTGATTATCTTTATACAAATTACACTGACCTATATGATTTAATCACATTAGATAACTATATTAATAATTTATAAAATAAGACCTTTGATTATTGTCAAAGGTCTTTTATTAGCTAAAAAAAACGGAAGAATTAATCTTCCGTTATTATTATTTTCTTTGTAACCATGCAGGTAATTTAGATTTCTTTGAATCATCTGATGAAGATTTTTCTTCATTATTAGATTTAGATTGACTTAATTTAAGTTTTTCTTCTTTCTTAAGTCTCTTTTCTTCTTCCTTACGCTGTTTTGCCTCTTCCTTTGCTCTTCTTCTTTCTTCCTTCTTAGAAAGGCCTGAATCGAACAATTCTGATACTCTATCTTGAGATGCAACAGCAACCTCAGGTTCAGATTCATCTAATTTAATTGGATCAACATCATTCATTCCATCATAAGTAATATTCTTATCACTCATGTTTCTATAAATTTGTTCTGCTAAATCATCATAACCATTGTTACGAGCTTTAAGTTCATAACCTGTTGCAATAACTGTGATTACAACTTCATCACCTAAATCATTATTGATAGCTGAACCATAAATGATATTTAATTCTTTTCCAGAATTATTTCTGATTTCTTGAATAGCAGCATCTACTTCTCTTAATGTAAAATCTTGTGATGCAGTAATATTAACAACAGCTGATGTAGCACCATCAATTGTAACCTCTAGTAATGCACTATGAATAGCATTTCTAGCTGCTTCAACAGCTCTATTCTCACCATGACCTACACCAATACCTAATAAGGCTGTACCAGCATCAGTCATAACTGACTTAACATCGGCAAAGTCTACATTAATTAATCCAGGTACAGTAATAATATCTGCAACACCTTGAACAGCTTGTCTTAATACATTATCAGCTTCACGGAAAGCTTTTAATACAGAAGTATGAACATCAACTAATGAAAGTAAGCGTTGGTTTGGAATAACAATTAATGTATCAACATATTCTCTTAAATCCTCTAAACCTACAATCGCATTTTCCATACGTGTTGGTCCTTCGAAATTAAATGGTTTTGTACATACACCAACAGTTAAGCATTCGTGCTCTCTTGCAATTCTTGCAATAACAGGAGCGGCACCTGTACCAGTTCCACCACCCATACCACAAGTAATGAATACCATTTGTGCATCACCAATCATATCATGAATATCATCAACTGATTCTTCTGCAGCTTCACGTCCAACATCTGGATTAGCACCTGCACCTTGTCCATGAGTCTTAGTTTTTCCTATTAATAATTTATGAGGAGCCTTAGAAACTCTTAAGTCAGTAGCATCTGTATTTACAGCGTAAAATTCAACACCTCTAACCTCATTATCAATCATGTGGTCAATTGCGTTTTTACCTGCTCCACCTACACCAATAACTTTAATTTTTGTTTTTGCAGCTTCTAATTCATCTAATTCATCAAAAATCATAATAACATCACACTTCTTCCAACCAAACTTACGCTAATATCGTATATTAATTTTAACTTATAAAAACCTTTTTTGCAATCAAATTAAATGATATTTTTATAATATTTTTTTTGAGTCTTATAAACTTTATGAATAATTTATAATTATTCAAGAACAAAAAAAATAATGCCTAGGTTTAGGCATTATTCTTCATCATTTTGGAAATTTTCAATTTCTTCAGAAGTTGCATCTCTTACTTCAACCTTCGCTAAAGTAATCGCTCTATTTTTGACTTCATAAATGTTAATAGTTAACATCTTATTATAATCAATATATTTTCCTTCAACTTCTTCGTCCTCTTTTGAAAAAGAAGCTAAATATTGCATTTTAAAACCAGCTACAGGTAAGCTTTCGCACTTTTCAAATAACCAACCAGCAATTTTAGAAGGAATATTTTCTGGTGCGGCACCTATATCAAGCTTTTCAAATAAATCATCAACGAACATATCAGCATCAACAATGTATGTTCCATCAGATTGCTTTTCGAATCTTAATTCGCCAAGAGATGGATTATCATGCTCATCATAAATCTCTCCAACAATTTCTTCTAACGCATCTTCCATTGTTACAATACCTTGAACCTCACCGATCTCAGATATAACAACAGCTAAATGTGTTTTAGACTTTTGTAGATCCTTAATTAAATCATCAACATGCATTGCACCTGATACATATTTAACAGGTCTTAACAATTTTTTCCAACTGCAATTTTTATTTTTTACTAATGCAGGGAAGAAATCTCTTTCGTATAAAATACCAACAATGTGGTCTTTATCATTTTTATAAACAGGAATTCTTGAATAAGGATTATCAAGCATAAATGCTTTTACCTCATCAAGAGTAGCTGTAAATGGAATTGAAGCCATTTTAATTCTAGGAACCATAATGTCATCAACTGTAGTTTCATTCAAATCTAATAAATTATGGATTTGTTCAGCTTCTTCGTCTTCAATTGCACCTTGTTCTTGGAACTCATCGACAATAACATCAAGCTCTTCACGATCCTGAGGTTCATCATCCTTCTTAGATGCGAAAACTTTTTGAATCCCATAAAATAACATTACAAAAGGATATAGTATATACATAATCATATAAACAATTATAGATACCTTAACTGCTACACCTTCAGGATTTCTTTTAGCTAACATTTTAGGTACAATTTCACCAAAAATCAATAATACAACTGTAATTACACCAGTAGTTATTAATGAAATCATATTCTCATCTAAATTAACAATTAATTGCGTAAAGAAAATAACTGCAAAAGTAGATAATGCAATATTAACTAAATTATTTCCAATTAGTAATGTTACTAAAGTCTTATCAAATTTTTCATATAAATACATTGCTTTCTTAGATCCGCTAACCTTATTATCAATCATCAGCTTTAATTTAGATTCAGAGCATGATGAAAACGCAGTTTCACTCATAGAGAAAAATGCACTAAATAAGATTAACACAATCATTACGATAAACAATGGTGTATTAAAATACACAGTCGTAAAAACAACCGAATGTACGTCCAATTCTATTTACCTTCCAATTTAAATAATATTATTAATTCAACTAGCTATTAAGCTCTAGAAGAATACTTTCCATCCTTTGTAGAAACGATTAACTTATCACCCTTGTTAACGAACATAGGTACCTTTAAAGTATATCCTGTTTCAACTGTTGCATCCTTTTGTGCTGAAGTCTTAGTATCACCCTTAACAGCTGGATCACATTCTACAACTTCTAATGTAACCTTATCTGGTAATGAAACACCTAATAATTCTGTTTCATAGAATGTTAAATCTACATCCATACCTTCTAACATGAAATTCTTTTCCCATTCAAGTCTTTCAGCAGGAATTTCCATTTGTTCATAAGTATCCTTATCCATGAATACATATGAATCTGGTTGAGAATAAATATATTGCATTGGTCTCTTTTCGATGAAGCACTTCTTGAATGCTGAATCAGAACCCTTTAATGCAGTTTCAGTAACTGTACCAGTTCTTAAATCCTTCATTTTAACTCTTACATATGCAACCTTGTTCTGTAAAACGTGCATGAATTCAAGGATTTGCATTAACTTACCATCGTATTCAATTACAACGCCATTCTTTAAATCATTAACATTAATCATCTTAAATATACCTCTTTCATATTTTAAAAAATTATAACAATGAGATTATAACATAAATATATATAGATTTCAAATATATGACCTATATAGATATATCCTATAAACTATTTATTACCTAGTTTTTCTTCTAGGTACTTTAATGCATCAATATATGATTCTTCCTTCTTACCAGAAAAAGTCATAGTTGCAACACTTCTAATAAAATTAACCTTTCTAAAATCCTCTCTATCATCAACATGAGATAGATGTACTTCAACAATTGGTCCTAAAAACATTTCTAATGCATCATGTATTGCAACAGATGTGTGAGTATATGCTGCAGGATTAATTATTATTGCATCATATGATGTTAAAGCTTCTTGAATTTTAGTAACAATATCACCTTCGTAATTAGACTGATAAAAAGTTAATTGCTGATCTTCTTTTGCTTCCTTTAACATTAAAGAATTAATTTCGTCTAATGTCATAGAACCATAATGTTCCTTTGGTCTTTTTCCAAGCATATTTAGATTAGGACCATTAATAACTAAAATTTTCATTACTTTAATGCCTCCATAATTTTATCTATTGCTTCATCTACATTAACATTTGATACCTTAATATCTGTAAAATAATCATATAAAGCTTTTCTTTCTTCATATAAATCATATATAGTATTAGTTTTTAGTAAAGGTCTTACAATATTACTTTTGCTTAATCTCTTTTCTAATTCATCAAGTGGAACCTCTAAGAACACACATTTACCATCCATTATGCTCTTATTGGCTTTATTTTTTATAACTCCACCACCTGTTGCAATAATAACATTATCTAATTCTCTAAATTCAACTAATGTTTTTACCTCAAGTGCACGGAAATAATCTTCACCATAATTTGTAAAAATTTCTTCTACAAACATTCCCATTTTCTTTTCAATATAGCTATCCATATCTATAAATGAATAACCTAATCTAGAGGCAAGCTTTTTACCAAGTGTTGACTTACCACACCCAGGCATCCCAATTAAATATAATTTCATTTTTAAATCCACCTATCAATATCTTTTCTTATCTCATCTATAGTCCTATTAATATCATTTATATCTACATCATAAAAATGAGTAGTCATTTGATTTCTAAACCAAGTTTCTTGGCGTTTAGCTAAGTGTCTTGTGTTCTTTTTAATATTTTCTTTTACAGTATTTAAATCCTCTTGTCCTAAGAAATATGGAATAAATTCTTTATATCCTATCGCATGTGGCATTATATTTCTATCATATAAATCCTTAACTTCCTTTTCTAGACCCATATCAAACATTATATCTACTCTTTTATTAATTCTTTCATATAATAAATCTCTTTCCATAGAAAGATAAACAATAAAATAATCATATAATGCTTCATTTTTCTTATTGAAAGATTGTATAGATTTACTTGTTTCTTCTAATACCTCTAAAGCTCTTAATACTCTTTTTCTGTTATTAGGATGTATTTTTTCTTTATCTAGATTTGGATCACGCTCTAACAATAAATTATATAATTCATTATTGTTGTAATCCTTATATTTATCCTCAAAAGAAAAATCTCTTTCCTTTGCTTCAAATTCATAATTAAATAATACAGCCTGAGTATAAAGACCCGTACCACCACATATTAATTTGATTTCATCAGATGAATCTATAATTCTTCTTGCATCCTTTTGAAAATCCGCAACTGAATATATATCATTTGGATTCAATATATCAATTAAATAGTGCTTAACTCCATCCATTTCTTCCACTGTAGGCTTTGCAGAACCAATATTTAATTCCTTATATACTGAAACTGAATCTGCGTTAATGATTTCTAAGCCATACTTTTTTGCAATTTCAATTGATATTTTTGTTTTACCTACCGCAGTAGGACCAACAACAACTAATACCTTTTTCATTATGATTGAATCCTTTCAAACATCTTTTCTAAATCATCCTCTTTTAATCTAATGATTGTAGGTCTTCCATGTGGACAAGTATATGGATTCTTACATTCATTTAATCTTTTAATTAGTGAATTTACTTCATCAATATTGATATGATGATTTGCTTTAATAGAGGCTTTACATGCAATTTGCTTACAAATTGTATCTCTATATTTCATTACATCAATAGAATGATTAGATACTAATAATTCTAAAATGTCATATATTACAGAATCAATATTATCCATTTTTAACCATAATGGAATACTTCTTATAATAAAATCAGTTTCTGATGCTTGGTCTAGTGAAAAACCAATCTTCTCAAATTCATTTAAATTATCAAGAATATATAATGCTTCATTTTTAGTAAATGAAACATAGCTTGGTACAATTAAATCAATTTTAATATTTGAATTTTTACTTAATAAATCATAATAATATTCATAATTTATTCTTTCAGCAGCTGCATGCTGATCTACTAAATACATAGAATCCTTACCTTGGAATATTAAATATGTACCAAATATCTCACCAATATACTGCATAACAGGTAATTTTTTATCCATTTCTATTGATTGTGCATCAGGTGTTATATCAATTTCTTCTACCTTTTTATCTTTTTTTTCTATAATAGGGTCTTCTTTTTTAACATTTTTATATGAATCAAAAGGATTAACTCTATTTGATAAATTATCATTAGATATATAAGGTTTATCTAAATTAATATTAGAATCATATGTATTTATAGTTTTATTTACTAAAATATTATCATTTAATTCATTATCTTCTTTTTTATATAAATTAACATTATAATCAGTAAAAATATTTTGTTTTTCGTAAGACTTTTTTTCTTCAATATTTCTATTATAAATAAGTGTCTCACTACTAATTAGGCTATATAATTCTTCTTTTAATCTCTTAGCCATTAAATCTTCATCCGATATTTTAATAATTGCCTTTGATGGATGAATATTACAATCTATTAGCAAAGGATCAACCTCAAAATAACAAACACCAACTGGATATTTATTAATAGGTAAGAAATGTAGATATGCTTCAGAAATCATATTAGTTAAATTATAATTTTTTACATATCTTCCATTAAATATTAATGTTATTTCATTCTTTGTTGAACGATAACAAACAGGCTTAATAAATAATAGCTTACACTTATATCCATTTGCGGTATAATCCTTAGTTATTATATTTTTAGCTGCTTCAATACCGTAAATTTTTAATATTAAAGACTCAAGCTTACCATCACCTATAGTTTGTATTATTACCTTATCATCGTTATATAATGTTATTCTTATATTAGGATTTGATAAAGCAATCTTATTTACAAAGAATATAATTGAAGATAATTCTTTATTAGGAGCTTTTAAGTGCTTTAATCTTGCAGGAGTATTATAAAATAATTCTTCAACTATTATAGTCGTACCTTTATTTGCATTTATAATATGTCCTTCTTGTCTTACTCCATTTTTATATCTAACAATAAAACCACCTATACCATCAGTTGAGGATGTTATTGACATATTTGAAACTGACGCAATAGACGCGATAGCTTCTCCTCTAAATCCTAATGTTTTTATTCTAAATAGGTCATATTCATTTTTAATTTTTGATGTTGCATGTGGTAAGAATGCTTTTTCTACATCTTCACTATCCATTCCATCTCCATCATCAATTACCTTAATTGAATCAAGTCCTGAATTCTTTAAATAAATAGTAATGTTTTTAGAATTAGCATCTATGGAATTTTCAATTAATTCTTTTATGATTGATTGTGGTCCTTCAACAACCTCTCCTGCAGCAATCATATTTGCTAGATGAGGAGACATTACATTTATTTTACCCATAAATTAAATCTCCTTTAGTTCATAAATAATTTTTAAAGCATCCATTGGAGAAATCTTATTTGGATCAATCTCATCTAATCTTTTCTTAATTAAATCAGCCTTAGATTCCATAATTACCTCAGGTTCTTCCTCATAGGCTGTAAAATTAAATAAATCAAGCTTTACACCATTATGTGAAGCCTTATCCTTTTCTAAGGCATCTAAAATATCACGGCTTCTTTTTAATAAAGACTTTGGTAAGCCAGCAAGTGATGCAACATTAATACCATATGATTTATCTGTAGGTCCATCAATAACCTTATGTAAGAATCTAACCTTACCATTTTCCTCTTCAGCCTCAACATGGACATTCTTTAATCTCTTAAGCTTACCCTCTAGCTGAGTTAATTCATGATAATGTGTTGAAAATAAGCACACACATCCAATTTTTTCATGAATATATTCAAGAATAGATTGAGCTAGTGCCATACCATCAAAAGTTGCAGTACCTCTACCTATTTCATCAAATAGTAATAAGCTATTTTGTGTTGCATTAGAAATTGCATAATTTGCTTCAACCATTTCAACCATAAATGTAGATTGACCTGATACTAGGTCATCTGATGCACCAATACGAGTGAAAATAGAATCAAAAATCATTAAATCTGCAGTTTTTGCAGGAACGAATGATCCCATTTGTGCTAATATTACTATTGTTGCAATCATCTTCATATAAGTTGATTTACCACTCATATTAGGACCTGTTATTAGAATCATATTATATTTGTTAATATAACAATCATTTACAATATATGCTCCCTTTTGAATAGTTTCTAATACTGGATGTCTAGAATCAACTAAAGATACTTCTTTTCTATCATTAAATGTAGGTCTTACATAATTATTCTTAATAGCAAGATCTGATAAAGAAATAAAGCAATCTAATGTTGATATAATATCTGCAAGATTTTGTAATGAAGATATATATCTTTTAGCTTCATCTCTTAATGAAACAAATATTTGATATTCTAAAGATTCAATTCTTTCTTTAGCATTTAATACAGTATCCTCATATTTTTTTAATACAGGAGTAATAAAACGTTCTGCGTTAGCTAAAGTTTGTCTTCTTTGGTATCCTCTTTCAGGATCTAATTTATCAAGCTGTCCCTTAGTAACCTCAATATAATATCCAGTTACTCTATTGTATCCAACCTTTAAGGTAGTAATACCTGTTACCTCACGTTCTTCCTTTTCATAATTCATAATAAATTCTTTTGAATTTCTAGAAATAGAACGTATTTCATCTAAATCCTTATTGAAGCCATCTTGAATAAGTCCACCTTCAGTAATTAGGAATGGAGGATCATTTACTAATGAACGTTGTAATAAGTCATTTAAGTCACTATGTGGGTCAATTTCATTATTTAATTCATCAATTATTGGATTATTCATCTTAGATAATGATTCTTTAACAAAAGGAATATTTTCTAAGCTTCTTCTTAACCAAACTAAATCCTTTGCGTTAGCGGAACCAGAAGAAATTCTTCCAATAATTCTTTCTAGGTCATAAACATTCTTAAAAACAGATTTAATATCCTCTTTAATAATTAAATTATCATTAAATGCACTAACCGCATCTAATCTCTTATTTATTAAAGACTTAGAAATAAGTGGCTTATTCATCCACTTATTCATCATTCTAGAACCCATTGCAGTATTACACTTATCTAGTAATGATAATAATGATCCATTTTTAGTATTTAATCTTAATGTTTCATTTAATTCTAGGTTACGCTTTGTAAAAGCATCTAAATGAAGATATTCATTGTCCTTTAATAAAACAAATGGTTTAAAGAATGAAGGTGCTGTCTTTTGAGTTTTAATGAAATACTCAATAAGCATTCCAACACCACTTCTTAGGCTACCATCAATTAAAGAAACAATATTTTCTAATTGTACTGGAATAATTTCATTATCCTCAATAGAAATTAATATTTCATTCTTATTTAAAAAATCTATTATTTTAGAATTTGTAAAATCACTTTTTAATAATACTTCTTTTATTTTTAATGAAATGATGTCATTAAGTAATACATCTATTGCATGATATGTTGCAACATATCCTTCACCTGTAGACATATCTGAATATGATAATACATATTCTTTATTATAAAAAGTTATAGCACCAATATAATTATTTTCTTTATCATTTAAGCCTTGGTTCATTGTACCAGGAGTTACAATTTTAACAACTCCTCTCTTTACGATTCCAACTGCCTTTTTAGGGTCTTCTAATTGTTCAACAATTGCGACCTTATAACCTCTTCTAACAAGCTTTTCAATATATTGATCAGATGCATGATGAGGAATGCCACACATTGGTACTCTTTCCTCTTGTCCTGCATCCTTTCCTGTTAATGCAAGTTCAAGTTCTCTTGATGCGATTTTTGCATCATCAAAAAACATTTCATAAAAATCGCCTAATCTATAGAAAACAATATAATCTTCATAATCTTTTTTTAAATCTATATAAGCTTGCATCATTGGACTATATGTGCCACAAACTTTAGCCTTAGCCATCAAAATCACCTACTACTAAACTACTTTTTAAAACATTCCTCTTAAGAAGAAATAATATACTGCAAAGCCAATACCACCAATTAATAATAAAATTAATATAATTGAGAATACTACCTTAGCTCTTCCGTTGCTATCAATTCCCATTAATGCCTCAGAGCCATATTTATCATTATCAATTGCCTGAGTAGAAGCAAAATCCTCATCAACCTTTAAGCCATGGTCTCTTACAACATTATCATTATCTTTTGTATCAACTTTTTGGTTATTAGTATCTTTTACAATTTCATCAAGCTTCTTATCAGAAATTAATTGCTCTGCTTTTTTTCTTTCTTGCTCTTCTTTTAGTGCTTGAGCCTTTTTAGCTATTTCTTCTTGTTCTTGCTTTTCTTTCTTTAATTCTTCACTTATTGAATCTATTGTATTTTCTTCACCATGAATAGTTGTTGCGTCAAGTCCTTCATTGACTTCATCACCTTCTACTGGTAAAGGTGAAGGTTCTTTTTCATAAGGAGCCTTCTTTGCTTCTTCCTTTTCAACTTCTGGCTTTGCAAATGAAGAAGGTGATTCAACAACCTCTTCTTCCTTAGCTTCCTCTTTTATTTCTTCAACCTCTTCTTCAATTTTTGGTTCTGGCTTATTATAAGTACCATCCTGAATTTGATTCCACTTTTCAGTATCATCATACATTCCATCATACTTAATTAATCTTTTCCCTCTACCATTTCCAAAAATATTAATTTTAGTTAAGTCAACCTCAAATCCTAGTGGAGCATATAAATCATCTGCTTCAATTCTTCTAACTGTAGTCTTAGAAATAGTACATTGCTCTAGATACCAGAAAAGATAAGTTACAAGCATCTCTTTTGTCATTTGTGGTTCCATATCTATTCCAGTTCTCTTAGAATAAGTAGTTAACTGCTGTAATGTCATCTTTTCTAATTCTTCTTTAATTTCATCAGAATAAGTTTTATTCTTCTGCATATAATCATAAATATATGCTAATAATTGTTCTTTAGATAAACGTATTGGTAAGGTAATACCATACTTAGAAGCTAAATCAACTATTTCTTGGTTAGATGCAGATAATGGTAAGAATTCTCTTAATTCATCAGTATTAATACCATCAAATGTATTATCCTGCTCTAAGCATGCACCAGAAATAAAATTAAAATATTGCTCGAAAGGTTCAGTTTTAGCTTTTCTTAATGTTTTAACATAATTGATTTCTCCGTCCTTTAAATCTAGGGCAACGAAATTTAATAAAACTAAACGGAATAAATTTTCTCTATATAATTGGAATGATTCTTCGTCATTACAGATTGCAATGAAAAGATTATATAATTGCTGTTCTGTAAAATGAGGATAATATTTTAATCTAGTAAAATAATCCTTTGATAATGTATTTGAATTAATCCATTTAATTCTATCATTTAAAACAGAACGTAATGCCATTACATTTATTAATCTTGGAAGTTGAATTCCTCTATTGATAAAAAATGAATAGGCTTGTTCTCCTGATAATGAAGCAAACTTATTAATTAAAGTTTGTAATTTATTTGCCTTTCCGAATAATATAACTGTACCTTTTTCTAAATTGATATCCATCTTATTTCCTCCAATGCAAAAAATAAACCTATATTATATAATAATATAAATATATAAAAATTACAAGTTTACAAATGAAAATTGAAATTAAATTTATTCTTAAAATTGTTTTTTAAAATGTATTTTGATATAATTAATCTAAGGATGTGATTATATGAAAATACTAGCACTTATATTCGATGGTTTTGAAGAGGAAGAGGCAACTGCTCCATTTGCTTTATTAAGAAGAGCTAAAGCTGATTTAACTATTGCTTCAAATAATACTACTGTTATTGGAAACCATAACATTGCATATACAAATATTACTTCACTTAATGAAGTTAACTTTGGTGAATATGGATGCTTAATTATTCCTGGTGGACCACATTATAAGTTTTTAAGAGAATCTCAACTTGTACATAACATAATTACACATTTCATTACTAATAATAAGATTGTATGTGCAATTTGTGCAGCACCTACAATTATTGGTGATTTAGGATTCTTAAGAGGAAAGAATTATACATGCTTTACATCAATGAATAAAGATTTTGGTGGAACATATATGGATAGTGGTGTAGTTGTTGATGGTAATCTAATAACTGCTAAAAGTGTTGCATATTCATTAGATTTTGCATATGCAATTATCGAAAAAGTTATGGGTCGTGATGTATTAGAATCAGTTTGGGAAAAAATTTATTATGAAAAATAAATGGGTAATTAAATTAATTAGCCATTATCAAACTGATGTTTCATCTTCTACTTCTCCTAAATGTAGGTTTTATCCTTCATGTAGTCATTATGCAAAAGAATGCTATATGAAATTTAACTTTTTTAAAGCATCTTTTTATACATTAAGAAGAATTCTTAGATGTAATCCATTATTTAAAGGTGGATATGATCCTGTACCTTTAACAAAAAAGGAAAAGATGAATCAAATAAATAAAGAAAATCTTTTCGATATAGAAGAAAAATAAAATGCCATGGCTTTTATGCTATGGCATTTTCTTCTTTTTCTTTTCTATTTAATTTTAGTATTAATATTATTGCTATAATTGCTGGTATTATTTGGGCAATTGTTTGTGAAATCCAAATACCATTAGTTCCCATAAATATTGGAAAAACAAACACTATTATTAATACAATAATAGGTTCTAAATAAACAATTAAATAAGCATATATATTCTTCTTTTGAGAATAAAAATAATTCATAGATATTTTCATTACTGCAAGACTTACAAATGGTGATGTAAAGAATATTGCAGACTGCATAAACAATTCTCTTGCTTCATCTGATAAGCCAAAAATATACGAGAATTGCTTACTAAATATCATTACTATAATCATCATAATTAAGCCAATTATAGCTGATATTATTAAAGAATATCTTAATGTTTTAATTAAATTCTTCTTATCCCCTCTGCCATAATATTCACTCATTAATGGTTGTGCTCCATCTCCTACACCTTGTATTAATCTTGTTACCATAAATGTTACATATGATATTCCAGTATATGCTGCAACTGCAACATCACCCTTATAAATAGAACAGCTCTTATTCATTAAAATTAAGATAAATGATGGGGCAAACATAATACCAAATGGTGAAAGACCAACAACTAATATTGAAGTTATTATTCTTTTATCAAATGAAATAGTTGGTCTATATTTCTTTCTAACTAATACAAAAACACATCCTAAGGTTGTAATAACTTGTGCAATATTTGTTGCTATAGCTGCACCCTTTAATCCTAAATCCAAGAGATATATAAATAGCCAATCTAAGAAAATATTTGATATAAATGATAAAGACATTACAATCATTACATAAACATTTAATTTAAAATTTCTTAAAATAGGAACTAAGCCTTGACTTAATACTTGAGGAACTGTTGCAATTAAAATCATATTTAAATAAGAAACTGCAACATCATGCATTTCTTTATCAGTTGCACCAAAAATATCCATTAAAAAGTCTTCTAAGGGAATAAATATTATCATCATTAAAAAGCAAGCAATAACAAATAAAATATATGTATTAAAAAGAATTTTATTTATTTCTTCTTCATTATTTTTTCCTCTAGCAATAGATATTAATACTGCACCACCCATACCTATCGCAAATCCAATTGATTGAATAAAGGCAGTTATAGGATATGCATAATTTATAGCCCCAAGACCTAAATCTCCAATTTTATTACCAATAAATAGTCCATCAACTATAGAAAATGTACCTAATACTACTGCAGTTATTACTGCTGGTAGTACATTTCTTAAATATATTGAAATATAGCTTTTACCCATAAAAAATCACCTAAAGAGATTATAATACTTTAAAATAAATTGTCTATAGATAAAGCATCTAAAGTTTTAAAAAATGTTTTCAAAAAAAAGAGGCATAAGCCTCTAATTCTTATTCTTCTACTTTAGAAGTTCCCTTTGATGTAGAAATAAGTCCTAAAATAGAACCAACGATTAATAAACCATTGCCAATACCAAATACTAAAGAAACGATATACATACCAATGCTATTAATCTTTCTTGCAACAAATGCACAAATTGCAGAAACAATATATAATACTGCAAAAATAAAGAAAGTAATACCTAATGTGTTAAAAAGAATGATAACATAATCAGCTTCTTCTTCAACTGTAGCAAAATTTCCTGAAACAGTTGTTGTACCATTATTAATTGATTCAATAATTGCTTCCTTTGGTTGGCTTGCTATAAATACAAATACTATAGCACAAATAGCTAATGTAAATGCAGAAACAATTGATAATATTGCACCAATCATTAATAAAATACTGCTTGCCTTTTTCATCTCTATCCCCTCTCCTTTCTAGCTTATTATAGACTTTTTCATAATTTTTTTCAACTAATAAGTCATAAAAGAAAAAGCAACTAATTTTCATTAGTTGACTTTTCCTATTTATTTTGTTCGCTTTTCTTCAAACAAATCTCTTCACGATCATTATATCCGGTATGACGATAAAGGCTTCTTGCCTCATTATAGTCCCCACCCATTTCATATAAATAGGCATCATGGACCATATCTTCATAGCTAATTCCGTTTTCTTTAATATATTTAAATCCAACTAAATCACTTCTGTTGTATCTTAATAATACTCTTTCTAATCCAGTAAAATGCTGATCACGGAAATCCTTATCTTCCTCAGTTAAATCTATTTTATCTACAATTTCAGAATATTGCATTAAATGATTTTGATCTAATTCAATATAACCTAATTCACATTTTAATAATTCATATACAGCTTCATATTTAGCAAGCTCATATGAATAATCATATCTTCCCTTTGACATCATATTAAATGCTTCTTTATCCATCAAATAACATAAATCAATAGATTCTTCTGATTGAGTTTTTACGCCTAAAAACTTTAACATTTCTTCAACTGACATCATAATCACCTGCTTCTCTTTTATTATAACATATTGCTTTTGAATAAACTAGTTTTTAACAAGATTTTTATTCTTCCATTTTCCACCATGCCATCTAAATAAAAATATAATACAACGTATAAATTCATCAGTAGCCATGGAAAACCAAACACCAACTAATCCAAACTTAAATACATATCCAAAAATAAATGAACCTAATGTTGCAACAATCCAGCATGAAACAATTGCACAAATTGTTGGGAATAATACATCACCTGCAGTTTGTAGTGCTCTTACCATTACAATGTTAATTGCTCTACCAAATTCTAAATATATTTCTACAAACATTATTTTAACTGCTAAATCTATTACTTCTTTATCACTAGTTAATAAACCAAATATCTTATGAGATATTAATGCAATCACTACCGCAAATATTTCATTTACAACAAGAGATATTATAGTAGTCTTCCAAACAAGCTTATTAGCAAGCTCTTTATTTCCTGCACCTAAATATCTACCTAATAAAATCTGCATTCCTTGAGATATTGCTGAAACAAATAAATAAGTAAACATTACAATCATTGAAGCGTATGTTTTTGCTGCTGGCGCATAAGATTCAAATCCTATAGTCTTACTGCCAATTAAATTAATTAAGGCAAGTATAACAATTTGTGACATTGAATATGAAAATGATTCTCCTGCAGATGGTATACCAAGCATTATTATTTTCTTTAATTCACTAACCTTTAATGGGAATAAACCTTTAAGCTTTAAATCTAATTTAAGTTTAAATACAACCATTAACAATAATAAAAACGCACCAACTACTCTAGATATAACAGAGCCTAATGCTACTGCAACAATCTTATCATTTGGTAATAAAACATATAAAAACAACGCATTTAAGCCAATATTTACTACATTAAATACAATTGATACAATCATTGATTTAATCATCATATCATTGCTTCTTAAGTATGATGCAAGTGATAGCATCATAGCTTGTAAGAATACAGCTGATCCTGTAATTCTTAAATATAAAACTGCACTAGGTAAAACCTCATCTGAAACCTGTAACGCCTTTAAAAAAGGCCATGCTAAGCTTACTAATATAATAGAAATTATAATTCCAATAAATAAATTAAAATAAAATGATAATTTATAAACCTGTGCTTCTCTTATCTTATCTCCTGCACCCTTATATTGATTTATAAGTACTAATGATGCTGCAGATAATACTGATAGAGAAACAACTAATAAATCTAGGATTGTATTAGCCTGATTAATTGCTGTCGCAAGGTTATCATCTGATACCATTACCTTATCAACATTACCAGCTAAAAGCTGTAATATTAGCTCAATAAATATAGGAATCGTAAGTAAAATTAATAATTTAACATCAATCTTTTTACTACAACTAATATCTTCTTTTTCCATATTAAAACCTCGAAAAAGAGCTACTTATCGTAGCTCTTTATAATTTCTTGTGACATATGATCTTTATCTGGATACATTGAACCTGTAGATATATTTAGCATATCTAGCTGAGATGAAATATAAGGACGATGAACAACAAATATTCTTTCCTTTGAAACTGTTTTTACAGGTTCATATTCTCCAGTTTGATAATTACATAAACCAAATAGAATGAAATTACCACTTTGAGCAATTATTCTTTCGTTAATCATACCGACCTTAACATGTAAGTGGTTTAGTAATAAAAGTGGATCAAAAAATGATTCATCAAAATAAGCAAGCTCATTTTGAACTTCCGCAACAAATCTTTTATAAGCATTTGATTCTTTATAAATTGATTTATCCCCAGTTTTCTTATATTCCATTATTTTTTCGTATAATTCTTGTTTATATTTTGTCTCAAGTACTGCAAGACTTGATAATAATGTTACTGTGTTAGAATCAGAATATTTTACATTCTTCTTCTCACAAGACATAAATATAACTTCCCCTATTCCATAATATTTATTGTGGAATCCCTGTGGCTTATCACAAGCCATGAATAAGGCAACAAGTGGATTAGATGTAGTATCTAATAATCTTGTTGGCATTCTATAATGCTGCATAGTAGTTAGTATTTCAATATATTTCTTATTTGAAAGCTCATTATAGAATTGAGTTTTAAAATCCATATAAATATCACTTTCATTATTAAAGAATTTAGGTTTTCTAAATAATGAAGGTACAAGCTGATATTTATAATAATAATGTCCCCTAAAGAAATGCTCTTGGTTCTTATATTTATTATTAAGCTCACCTATTGCCGTAATATAGTCCTCAACACATCCAACTACATAATTACCATTAGGAAGCTTTGATATAGATGCTAAAAATTCTAATACATCTCCACCAGTAAATAATTCAAATTTTGAATTAATCTCAAGCTTATCAAAATTTAAATATTCAACCTTAGGCATTTCTATTCCATCCTTTAATGCAAAAGCGTATGCATTATGATTGAATCTATCAATTTTATATACAGTATATTCATTTATATTTTTGTCTTTTATAGTTATAAGATCATCAACAATATCAAATGAAACTTCTTTTAATGTTATTTCTACTTGGTAATCTGAGAAAAAATAAAATCCAAAATCCTTATCATAAAAAAATGCTCCAGGTATTTCAAGTGAATTGATTTTTAATTTGTAAATCATATAACCACCACCTAAATAAATTATAACATAATTTAATAATAAGAGTGAATTTTAATTTTAGTACTAAAAACGCTTATAATTACATTACCAGTTTTATAAGTTAAATATATACTAGAATATTTATTTAATCTTTTAATTACCTCTTCATTAGGTAGGTTATATTTATTATTTAATCCAACACTTATTATAGAAACAATAGGTGTTACTTTTTCTAAGAATATTTCAGATGATGATGTAGTACTTCCGTGGTGTCCAACCTTTAATATATCTGAATCTATATATTCTCCATACATATTTACTATATCTAATTCCTCTTCTTCTGTTGCATCCCCAGTAAATAAGAATTTATATCCATTAATTTCAAATTTTAACACAATACTACATGAATTACATTCACTATAGCTATTTATTGGTCCTAAAATATCTATATATAGATTTGATAAATAAAATGAATAAGTGTAATCAACCTCAATAGAATTAGAATATTGGCTTAATAATTCACTTGCCCTAGTATCATATTTAGGATAAAGAATTGTTCTAACCTCTATATTATCAATAATTTCTAAGTAATCTCCTATATGGTCTTGATCAGAATGTGTAATAACTAAATAATCTAATCTATCTATTGCCATATCCTTTAAATAATCATATGCGTTATAGCAATCTATTAGCATATTCCCCTTATTATTAGGACACCTAATAAAACAGCTATCGCCTTGCCCTACATCTAAAAATGTTATTTGATATAAAGGATTAATATAATTAATTGATAAAATACTTATTAAATATATTGAATAATATAATAAAGATATTATTAAATTACTTTTATTTAAAAAAGAATGATATAAGAATATTAATGCCATATAATATATTATTTTCATATAAATATTAAATGACATAATAGGAATTAATAATGACATTGAAGAAAGATTAGTAACATAATTATTAATAAAAATAAAAATATATTTTAATATATAATCTAATATTGGTACTAATGCTAATACATATGATAAAGGTAATATTATATATCCAATTAATAAACTTAATATTGGTGATAGCAATAGTCCTAATATTGATATATTACCACTAATTGATGATGTAAATGGCAATGTTGATAGAAATATTAATATATATAATAAATATTTATTTAATAGACTATTCTTTGTTTTTATAAAATCAGATGAAAATATCAATATAAAGGATACAATATAGCTTAATATAAATCCTGTTTCAAATAATCTATATGGATTAAATAATAAAGATATTAAGGCAGTAATTGATAAGATATCTAATCTTTGATATTTAATTTTACCTCTATTTAATGACGCAATTAATAAAAATAAATAGCTTCTTAGGGCACTTGATGGAGCGCCTATTATAAATACATATATTCCTAATATTACTAAAGGTATTAGCTTTTTATAATATTTAAATATTTTAAATAATATAAAAGAAAGAATACTATATAAAAACATTATATGTAATCCTGATATTGCAAGTATATGAGATATTCCTAAAATACTATAAGAATCCTTAAGAGTACTATCTAATTCATTAGATTGAAATACCATTGTTGCAATATAGCCATATGAATCAGATGATAAAATATTTTTTAAATACGATAAATAATTATATTTTATAGTTTTAAAAGAAAATAAATGACAAACCAAGCTAGATGATGAAACCTTAATATATTTTGAAATACCCTTTGATTCTAAATAATCTAAATATGAATAATCCGTATCATAGGATTTATTAGATAAAATATTTACTCCTTCTACTTTTATGATATCACCAGGCTTATATTCATGATTATATATATAGCATCTAATAATTATTCCATTACTGTATAAATCTAAGTTATTTTCGTTTATTACATCATCTACATATCCCATATATTCTAACTTATCCTGATTAATATATTTAAATATATTTTTTATAGATATAATGCATATAAATGATAATGATAATATTATTATTGGAAATATATATTTAGTTCTTTTTATAATCCATATTAAATATATTAAAAGGAATATAAAAGTAAAATAATATTTGAATCCAATTATTATTAATAATACTGGAATTATTAATAGGTGAGTGTCATTACAAAATGGCTTGTTTTTTAATAGTTTCAATAACCTCATCTGATACTCCAAGTAATGATTTTAATTCATCAAAGCTATCTATTGTATTTACTTCTCTATAAGATATTATTAAAGTTGCCCTTGCTTCACCAATTCCATATATTGTTTTTAATAATTCCTTTGATGCTGTATTAATACATATTAATGATGAAGTATCTTCTTCTAAAGATGTATTATCATCTTCATTATCTAAACTTACATATGATGATTCAAAAACTATTGTTGTATCATTAGTGTATGTTTTTGATAAATTAGTATCAAAGATAGTATATTTTGTTCTATATGAATTATATACTACTTCTATTATTTCTCTATAGGACACTCCATTTCTAAATTCTAATGTAACCTCATTAGTGTATTCACCATTAGATAAATCAGATACTAATGGAACATTGATTTCTCCCTTTAATGTAATATTTATAGTTTTACTATAAGTGCTGTCTATATTTGTATTTACTTCAATATTATTAGATTTTGAACATGATATTATTTGTGGCATTAGCGCAAGTATTACAGTTATAAATATAATTATAGATATTATTAATATTTCTTTTCTTCTTCCCATATAAAAACACCTCTCATATAAATAAGAGGTGATTTTTTTTATATTATTTCCTTTTTTCTAAAACTTTTTCAAAAATTATTTTACCATCAATTGATTTACAACAAATTTTATTGTCTTCCCATATAATATAATTCTTAGTTGAATTCTCTTTTGGTAAGGTAATAGAGCCCGGGTTTAACCATAATGTATTATATAAATCTATATGACAATCTGGGATATGAGTATGACCATATAATACTACATTTGGATGTTCCTTATATAAATCTCTATGATGACCATGGAATATATGAGTACTATATCCATTTATATCCATGTCTAATTCCTCAAAAACCTTGAAATTTAATACCATTTCATCAACTTCAGCATCACAATTACCTCTAACCCAGATAATATCATTAGAAATTGAATTTAAAAGCTTAATTACTTCTTTTGGATTATAATCACTAGGTAAATCATTTCTTGGGCCATGATATAATACATCTCCTAAGCAAATAAGCTTATCATAATTATTTTTCTTATATTCATCTAAAATAAATTGTGTTCCTAAAAGTCCACCATGAATATCTGTTACAATTAAATATTTCATTATTCTTTTATAACCTCTCTTAATCTTATTAGACAATCTAGAGTTTTGTTTAATTCCTCATCATTTAATTTCTTAAACATAGGTTCTGTATAATCTCTTATATCATTATCTAAGTCCTTTATAAAATCTAAGCTTTTTTGAGTTAAAGAAACATATGTTATTCTCGCATCATTATTTGAACGTTTTCTTTCAATAAAGCCTTTATTTTCTAATCTTTTTATTAATGGAGAAATAGAATTAGTCGATTTAGATAATCTTTTACAAACATCAGTAATTTTTGATGAAGGATGCGCATTTAAATCAAATATTATTCTTGACTGAATAGGGGATAAGTCATATGGAATTGAAAGTTCATCTCTAATTGTCATTATATAGCTTGATAAAGATGTAATAACATGTACTGTAGTATTTTCTATATTTTTTCTTTCCATATGAGCCTCCGTAATTTAGATATATTATAACAAAAAAACAATAAAAAAAATAGATGATATGGTAAACCATATCACCTATTTAAATTATAAATTAAGCCTTATATTTAGGATCGTTTGCTAAATCCATATAATGGTTGTATCTCTTTTGAGCATCCTTAATATTTAATTCAAGTAATGCTTCAGCCTTAGCTGGGTTAACCTTAGTTAACTGAACATAACGACCTTCGTTCATTAAGAAGTCATTATACTTAGACCAGTCAGGTTCCTTAGAGTCCATTTGGAATGGATTCTTGCCTTCCTTAGCTAAATCAGGGTTGAAACGGAATGTTGGCCAGTAACCACATTCTGTAGCCTTCTTAGCTTCCATTTGAGACATGAATAGACCCTTCTTAATGTTATGAGCGATACATGGAGCATAGCAGATAACGATTGATGGACCATCATATGCTTCAGCTTCTTGTAATGCCTTAATAACTTGGTTTTGGTTATAACCATGGCATACTGTAGCAACATATACATGACCATAAGACATAGCAATTGAAGCTAAATCCTTCTTGAATGTTGGCTTACCAGATGCAGCGAACTTAGCAATAGCACCTGTACGAGATGACTTAGATGCTTGTCCACCAGTATTAGAGTAAACTTCTGTATCTACAACTAAGATATTAACATCTTCGTTATTAGCGATAACATGGTCTAATCCACCATAACCGATATCGTAAGCCCAACCATCACCACCGATGATCCATTGAGAAATCTTCTGTAAGTAATCCTTTAAGCTTAAGATTTCTTCAGCATATTGAGCATTAATGCCCTTCATAGCTTCAATAATCTTTGGAGCTAATTCCTTAGTCTTAGCAGCGCTACGACGGTTTTCTCTCCATTCCTTACATAAAGCTGCAGCTTCTGCTGGCATTTCTTCTTCATGGTTAGCCATGATAGTTTGTAATCTATCTCTTAAAGTTTCAACAGCCATTCTCATACCGAAGCCGAATTCAGCATTGTCTTCGAATAATGAGTTAGCCCAAGCTGGTCCACGGCCAGTCTTCTTATCAACTGTGTATGGAGAAGATGGATAAGAACCAGAATAAATTGATGTACAACCTGTTGCATTAGCAACTAACATTCTTTCACCAAATAATTGTGATACTGCCTTAACATATGGAGTTTCACCACATCCACCACAAGCTCCTGAGAATTCAAACATAGGTTGCTTGAATTGAACGTTCTTAGCATTAACTGCCTTAGCTGTAGCGATATCGCCCTTATATGTAACCTTATCTAAGAAATATTGAGCAACAACTTCTTCCTTAGCAGCTCTAGACTTAGCCATAGAATGTGCTGTTAAAGCTGGGTTCTGTTCGAATTCACCAGTTTCAGCATTCTTAGTCTTCTTACCAGGACAAACTGTTAAGCAGACACCACAACCTGTACAATCTAATGTAGAGATTGATAAGTGGAACTTATATCCAGGGAATCCTGTTGCATCTAAGAATTGAGCACCTTCTGGAGCATTCTTAACTTCATTTTCATCACATAAGAATGGACGAATACATGCATGTGGACATACGAATGCACACTGGTTACATTGGATACAGTTAGATGAAGTCCATAGAGGTACTGCTGTAGCAACTCCACGCTTTTCCCAAGCTGCTGTACCAGGTTGCATTGAAGCACCAAGGTCAAACTTCTTGAATGCAGATAATGGTAATGAATCACCCTTAATAGAGTTCATTACGTCTGCAATTTCTCTAACGAATGCTGGTCTGTTTTCATCAACAGCAACAACATCATCAGCTAAATTAGCCCATTCAGGCTTAACTTCTACTTGAACTGGCATAGATCCACCAAGGTCGATTGCTAAGTAGTTTTGATCAACGATATCTTGACCCTTCTTTAAATATGTCTTCTTAGCGAATTCCTTCATGTGAGTCTTAGCTTCTTCATAGTTCATGATATTTTCATTTAACTTGAAGAATGCAGATTGGATGATTGTATTAACACCCTTTCCACCGCCGAAACCAGCTTGCTTAGCTCCATCATAAGCATTGATAATATATAACTTAGCATGCTTTTGAGCTAATAATCTCTTATACTTGTTAGGTAATCTTTGTTCAATATGGTCAGCATCAATTACTGTATTAAGTAAGAATGTACCACCCTCACGTAAACCATCAATCATATCGAACTTGTCAAGATATGCATCTGTAGTACAAGCTACGAAGTGAGGTTGGTTAACTAAATAAGTTGAACGAATTGGCTTTTGAGAGAATCTGATATGTAATCTTGTAGATCCACCAGACTTCTTTGAGTCATATGCAGCATATGACTGTGAATAATATGTAGTATAGTCACCGATGATCTTAGAAATATTCTTACAAGCACCAACGATACCATCTCCACCTAAACCAAAGAATAATAATTCTGTAGTTGATGGGTCAGCAACGTCAATTGGAGCTGGAATAGGTAATGATGTATTCTTAATATCATCATTTACACCGATAACGAAATGATCCTTAGGATTCTTCTTCTTTAAGTTTTCGAATACAGCATGAACCATATCTGGGTTAGTATCCTTAGATGATAGACCATAACGACCTGCAACAATCTTAACATCCTTGTCGCCATATTGGTCGAATGCAGCCATAACATCTAATGCTAAAGGTTCATATAAAGAGCCTTGTTCAATAGTTCTATCTAATACTGCAATCTTCTTTACTGTCTTAGGGAATGCTGCTAAGAACTTCTTAACAACGAATGGTCTATATAGGTGAACCTGTACTAAACCAACCTTTTCACCATGTGCAACTAAGTAATCAATTACTTCTTGAGCACATTGGTTAACTGAACCCATAGCAACAATTACTCTAGTTGCATTTGGATCACCATAGTACTGATATGGAGTATACTTACGACCAGTAGCCTTTGATATAGCCTTCATGTACTTTTCTACAATTGGATATACCTTTTCATACTGCTGAGCCTGTAATTCTCTTGTCTGCATGTAAACGTCATCGTTTTGTGCAGTACCAGCTGTTCTTGGATGTGCTGGGTTAATTGCTCTAGCACGGAACTTAGCTACAGCTTCCTTATCTAATAATTTATCAAATACACTATAATCAATTGGTTCAATTGTATTAACTTCATGAGAAGTTCTGAAACCATCGAAGAAGTGTAAGAATGGAATACTTGCTTCAATAGCTGATAAGTGAGCTACACCAGCTAAATCCATAACTTCCTGAACAGAGTTTGAACATAACATTGCAAATCCTGTTTGACGACATGCCATAACATCTTGGTGATCACCGAAGATAGCAAGTGATTGTGCTGCAAGAGCACGTGCTGCAACGTGAATAACACCAGGTAAGCATTCACCAGCAATCTTATACATGTTAGGAATCTTTAATAAAAGACCTTGAGATGCTGTATAAGTTGTAGTTAATGCACCAGCTTGTAATGAACCATGTACAGAACCTGCTGCACCAGCTTCAGACTGCATTTCAACAACCTTAACTGGCATACCAAATAAATTCTTTCTTCCTTGGGCTGCATATTCATCTGTATACTCTGCCATTGGAGATGACGGAGTGATAGGGTAAATACCAGCTACTTCTGTGAAGGCATATGATGACCATGCTGCTGCATTGTTACCATCAATTGCCATTCTTTTAATTTCTTTACTCATATTATTCCTCCTAAATGAGATTTTGATACATGTTTATTATAAAACTTATACAATAAAATATCAATAAAATTAAGGCAAATTTTAGTCACTTTTACGTCGAGTTTTATTCTTTTATAACAAGTTATTTTTGACTAACCAACTAACTCGTTAAAAATTGTTGTAAATATTACAAATAAGACTGTATGCGTTTGATTGTCTAAAAAGAAAATTTGTAATAAAGAAAAAATGGCATCACCATATAGCGATGCCACAATCTCTTATTTAGTTAATTTTTATATTTGTAATTGATACACTCTTAGCGTTTGATTCTGCCTTTGTACATGTTACAACAAGTTTAACAAGTACAGGACCTGTAACTGCAGTGCCAGTTAATGCAATATCAGTTGATGAACCATTTACACCAGCCTTACCTGAGCTAAATAACTGCCAAGTTTCACCACCATCAAGTGAGTAATAGAATGAGAATGTTGTAGAACCCTTATCATTTACTTGAGCTGTAATTGTTACAGATGAAAGGCTTTCTAATGCAAATGATGAAACTGCTACTAAAGATGAGCCAGTATGTACTGCTGCTGTTGTACTAGTTGATGTTGCAGTACCACCAGTAACTGTCCAACCATTTGTTAAATTACCTGAATTATAAGAAGATACAGTTTCAATACCTAAATCATCTAAAGCCTTAATTGCTGTTTCAAGCTTAGAATAATTTGTTACACTTGACTTTTCTTCTGTTGTTAACTTTTCATATTCATTCTTTGCTTCATTTACACTTGCAGCATCTGAATAAGTAATTGTTGCAGGTAATGATGCAATTAAGTTAATTACATATTGTACCTTTAATTGAGATAATTTTTCAGTACTTGTAACTTTAGCTTTTTGTGTGTCTGTTAATCCATTATAAGCATCAATTACAGCCTTTATTGCTGATTGATTAGCTTCTAAAGATGTATTATTAATTAAAACTTCAACTGCATTTACTGCATATAAATCATTATATGTAGCTTCTGCTGCTTCTAAAACTGAATAATTAGATACTTGTTCCTTTTGTGTATCTGATAAAGCTTCATATGCTGTTCTAGCTAATGTAATTGCTTCTTTACTATCTAATGTAACTGTACCTATTGCGTTAATTAATGCAACACAACCATCAACAGCATAAGACTGATATTCAGCTTCTGCAGCAACTAAGACATTGTAATTTGATACAACTGCTGTTGAATCCTTTGCAATTAAAGAATTATAAGCGCTTCTTGCTAATGCAATTGCCTGAGAAGATTCACTTGAAACAGTTCCAATTGCAGAAATTAACTGTTCAACATAAGAAACATTTAATGCAATATATTCATTAAATTGATTATATGGATTTGTTGAAACTTCACTCTTGAAATCGCCTAAAGCATCATATGCTGTAATAGCATTAGAAATAGCCTCATAGCAGCTATCAGTAAATGTAATCTCAGAAGGAATTAATGCGTATGCAGCATTGTATTCACTAATTAATTGTTCTTTTAATGCTTCAGAATCAAACTTTTCAAATGTTAATGATGCAATAGTAGAATCCTTATCCTTTTGACAAGATGTAATTGTATAAATACCAGGAGCAAGTACTACTGAACCATAATCACCGGCTACAACAGTACCATCTTCTTTTACAATTGAAATCGGATTTAATGCTGCAGTTGATGATGCAGAACCAGTTACTGTTACTGTAGCATAAGTTGATAGCTTAAATGTAAGTCCCTTGCCACGAATCTTTGCTTCTCCATTGCTTGAGCCTGTAATATTATTCCAAACAATATTATCAACTGTAGTTGAACCCTTTGATGTAGGAATTGTTGCAGTAAACACACCTTCAGATGGAACATTAACAGCATTTGCAGGTGTTACACCACTGAATCCTGAATCAACTATTGTTGCAGATGCCTTGTCTAGATTTGTTCTATAGCGAGAACCTGCATTCATAATTACTTCATGTCTTGCAACCTCAGGAGTTGTTAAATAGCAATCACTCTTATTCTTAGATTGATCATAATAGAATAATGTTGAATTTGTATCGAAATCTTGGAAGCTTGTTCCATTATAGTTGCAAGAAGCTGATGCTGGAACAGATGTTTCTCTTGCATCTACTCTTGTAGAACCATCGCCATTGAAGCATTGAACATATGCATTATTGAATGCTTTAACTGCTCCACTCTTTAATTCAACAATTTGCTTGCATCCTTCATAATAATTTGCTTCCGCAAACATATAAGCACCAGCTCTAACTGATGATACATATGATAATGCTGATTTAGAATCACTTGAATCACCATAAATATAATTGTTATAGAAGTGAATATTAGCTTGTCTTAATAAAGGCATTCTTGAACCACAGTTATACCAATAATTATGATGGAATGAAAGGTTGAACTGTAATGAGTCATCAGCTGAACCAACTAAGTTAGTCTTATGGCAGTATTCATAATAGTTATAAGACATTGTGAAATATTGACCACGCTTAAAGTCGCATGAACCATCACCTTCACCCTTATCAGATTCTGCAGGATTTGCACAATATCCTGGTAAGAATGTATTATGGTGTACCCAGCATCTTTCAACTGACTTAGTAATTACACCATTTGATTGATCGCCTTCCATACCTAATGCATCTTCAGCGTATTTATCAAATGTTAAATTTCTTGCTTCAAATGATTTACCATAAGTGCCTGTTGTATCTGCTGAAATGAAATGGAAGCCCCATCCTTCAATAATAGCATCGTCACCAACACCTTCGATAGTTACATTTAATAGGTTTTTCATACGAGCCATCATACCATTATCGCCCTCTGAACCACCAAGCTTGTATGAATCATAAACAGTTAAGCCTTCTGGTGCAGTTACTTCTCCTACAAATCTAACTACAATTGGATGTTCAGTTCCTAATTGTGCAAATCCAAGGCTTGCACCATTTGGATCGTATGTATCTGATGTTTTCCTACCAGACTGTGGTTCATAAATATTTCCCTTAGAGTCCTTTTCAGCCTTAGAGAATTGTGTATTATTTAACCACCAACCAATTGAATTAGCATCCTGTCCCATGTAATCATTTGTATAATATGATGGAATTTGGAACATTGATAATTCAGAATATTTTTCACAAATATCCTTCATAACTGTATTCTTATTTTCATCAGTTACATAAATAACGATTGCATTATCCTTTAATGTTCCATCGTCATTATATGCACCAACACCATTAGTGTACTTGAAGTGAGCATAACCTGAACGATCATATGATTTTACATTAAAGGTTACTTCTGTTGGTGTTGCTAAAGATTCTTCTGTTCCATAAACAGGAACAATTTTAGCCTTATAATCACTTGATTGTAAACCAATCAAATCAATTCTTGTAACAGTACTTGATGTTTGTCTTGTATAAGCAACATTAGAATCAACAAGTGTTGATGTTGTATATTTACCACCCTCAAGATATACATTATAAGATGTTGCTCCAGCAACAGGTGTGAATTCAACATATGCAGATTCAAGTTCACCATAGCAATTTAGAACATTTACTTGTCCATCCTTTGAAACTTCTCCTGCTTCAGTGATTTCACTAGTAGATGTAGTAGTATTTACTGAAGTTGTACTAGGTGCAGCTGTTGTTGTATCAACTGTTGTTGTACTTGGTGCAGCTGTCGTTGTATTTACTGTTGTTGTACTAGGTGCAGCTGTCGTTGTATTTACTGTTGTTGTACTTGGTGCAGCTGTTGTTGTATTTACTGTTGTTGTACTTGGTGCAGCTGTTGTTGTATTTACTGTT
>JAEELJ010000081.1 GCA_016288855.1 Acholeplasmatales bacterium | reverse complement strand
TTATATGGTTTATATCTGCAAAAGTAGTTTTATATATAAAAGATAAGAATTATAAGAAGGAAAAAGAATTAAAGGAAGCAAGAATTAATAAATCAAATGAAGAATTAGAAAAATATAATTCTAAAGAAATTAATAATGAAGATGCAAAAGAAGACATTGATAATAAAGAAGATATAATAATTACATCTGATAATATAGAATTAAATGATTTAGTAAGTGAAGAAGAAAATGAAAACATAGATTCTATAGTATTAGACAATGAAGAAACTAAAGAAAAAGAAGATAAAACCGAAGATGTAGTAGAAGATATTAGTGATGAAGCAAAGGAAGATACATTAGAGGTTAATAATGTTACTGCAGTATTATTTGATGAGGGTAATGAGAATAAAGCTTTAGAAGATGAGGCAGTAGAAGATAATATATCAACAGATGAATTAGAAAACTCATCTTCTATTGATTCAAAAGAAACTGAAGTTACTGAAGAGGGTTCTTTTGAAGAAGAAAATGTTGAAGAATTGAAGCCTATAGAAGATAATAATTCTACTGAAGAAGAAAATGTAGAAGCTTTAGAAGAGGTAAAAGAAGAAAAAGTAGAAGAATTAAATACTATAGAAGATAATAATTCTACTGAAGATATTAAAGATTTAAAAAGCTTAGATGATGTTGAAGAATTCCCATTAGAAGATGAGGTTAGTGAAGAAGATTTAAGACCTGAAGCAAAGCCTAAGAAATTAAAAGGTATTATACCTGTTAAAAAGGGAAGAACATATAATGGTAAATATGAAGTATTCCAGGTTGCTGATGGATATTCATATCGCTTGAAAGCTTCTAATGGTGAGGTTTTAGTACAAAGTGAAACATTTACCTCACATGATGGTGTCCTAAAGGCAATTGATGCAGTAAAGCGTAATTTAGAAACTGGAGATATTAAGGTATTTGAAGATAAGAATGGTAAATTCAAATTTAAATTAGTATCAAAGAATTATAGAGTTATTGCGATAAGCGCTAATTATTCAGTTGAAAAGAGTGCTTTTAGAGCGGTTGAGTCATTTAAGAAATTTGCATTAAAGGCTGATATAGTTGATATCGATGTAGAAGATAAGGAATCTCTTACTGCAACACCAATTGAACTAAAGGATAATATTGATAAAGAAGGCGCTAAATTCTTATATATGAAATATAATGGTATATTCTCATGGGAATTAAGAGCACCAAATGGTGAAATATTATGCCAAAGTGATGGGTATACAACTAAGAATGGTGTTTTATATTCAATTGATACATTTAAGCGTAACTTAGGTAATGGAACATTTAAATGTGTTACTGGTAAGGATGGTGGTTATAGCTTTAGATTATATAACCAACAGGGTAGAGTTTGTGCAATAGGTGAATCTTATTCATCTAAGCAATCTGCAGAATCTGCCGCAAATTCAGTAATTAATTATTATAAGAATGCAGTAATAGTTGAATTTAAAGAAAAGAATAATAAATAATTAGGTTACCAAATGGTAACCTTATATTTTAGGAGGATAGAATGGAAATAAATATCCCAGATAATATAATAAAAGGAGTTATATCATCTAAAAAGAAAGACTCTAAATATGAAAAATGTCATTTAAAAAGAGTAACATTTTCTCATGAGGATGTTATACAGTTCTCACTATATACAGAAAAGCAAGTATTTCATACAAATGTTTCATTAAATGATGTAAAAGATAAAATAATAGAATTATTAGATAAATACTTTAATAATATGGAGCTTCAAACATCAGATTATACCTATGGATATAGAATAACTTCTAAAGGCAAGGTATTATCTAATAAGCACCTAAATAAAGAAAAGGTATCTTTAGTAGATGTTAATAACAATAGAAAAAAGAAATACCTAATTGAAGAAGGAACAATAGTTGAACCCTTAATTGATTTAGGTGTTATGATGAAAGATGGAAAAGTCACTAAGGCTCAATATGATAAATTCCGTCAAATTAACCGTTTCTTAGAAATTATTGATGATAATATTAAGGATGAAAGGTCACTTAATATAATAGATTTTGGCTGTGGCAAAAGCTATTTAACATTTATTCTTTATTATTATTTAGTTCGGGTAAAGAAAATGGATGTTAAGATTACAGGCTTAGATCTAAAAGAAGAAGTAATTCATGATTGTAATAAGCTTGCAGAAAAATATGGATATAAGAACTTACATTTCTACTGTGGTGATATAAAGGATTATGCAGCAAATACTAATATTGATATGATAGTAACACTACACGCTTGTGATACCGCAACTGATTTTGCGTTATATCATGCGATAAATATGCATGTTAAATATATATTTAGTGTTCCATGCTGCCAGCATGAAATAAATAATAATATTGAAACAACATATATGCATTCAGTTACTAAATTTGGAATTTTAAAGGAAAGATTATCTGCAATCCTAACTGATGCAATAAGAGCGAATATATTACAATATTATGGATATAAAACTCAGGTAATGGAATTTGTTGATATAGAAAATTCTCCAAAGAATCTTCTTGTAAGAGCAATTCTGACTAATAATAAGAATACTAATGTTAAAAAAGAAATTGATTCTTTAATGAAGGAATTAAACACTCCACAAACCTTATATGATTTATGCTTTAAAAATAATATTTAAAATAAAATCCTAAAAGTATTTTTTTTAATACCTTTAGGATGTTTTTGTTATAAATTAAAGAATTTATCTAAAGCCATAAATCCTTCTAAATATTTATCTTTTTCTTCTTTAGTTAATATGTGTGACCATTTAACTCTTTTTGATTGATCAACTGTTGTGCTATATTCATAGAATTTAGCTGTATTATATCTAGTTGTCTTACTCCAGTTAGA
This sequence comes from Acholeplasmatales bacterium, assembly GCA_016288855.1. GTDB lineage: Bacteria > Bacillota_I > Bacilli_A > Acholeplasmatales > Anaeroplasmataceae > Anaeroplasma. The sequence goes on along the minus strand of JAEELJ010000081.1, from coordinate 984 downwards.
AAAACCTTCTGGTAGTATATGCTTACCATAACTACAATCTATAAATGCAGCATGTCCATAGTCTCTCCATGGACGAGCAAGATATACGTTTTTAGCATTTTCATCACAAGTTAGCCTACATTTATAAAATAAGTAACCATATGGTGTTTCTTTTTCATGTGATGGTGCGGATAAATATCCACCTATTGATTTAGAATTCTCTAATTTTTTTTCAATAGAATGTATTTCTGAATTATAGAATAGGGTTGTTGCACAACCAAATATAAAGTCAACATCACCTTCTATATAGCAATTGATATATTTTTGATATGATTTTCTATCTCTTCTAAAGTTATCTTCTAAGAATCCTTTATGTCTTTCTTGTAAATCCCTAGGTAATGGACCTGTAAATAATGTATCTTGTGCAGATATTATATTTATTTCTTCTGCAGTAAAATAGTCTCCATCTACATGTAAGGCAACAGCTTGACCATAGCGAGAAGAAGGAACTGATAAATTCTTAATAGTAAGGTTAGATAATTTAACATTATCTCCACCTACATAGAATGTCCATGTTCTAAATGTATTACATTCATTAAAATCTGGCATTATTTTATGAAAAAAGTCTTTGTTTTCAATAATAACATTACATCTATCTTCACCTTTTATAGTTATATTGTTATTAAGTACCTTTACTTTTTCTTTATATATGCCACTTTTTAATATTAAAGTATCGAAATCATGCATATTTTTAAGTGTTTCATTAATTGATTTAGTATTATCGATTATATATTCCATAACATCCATCCTATAAATATAATATATGCGCGTACGCGTATATATAAAAATTACTACTTAAATTATATAATAAAAACTTAATTTTTGGGATATTTTTTTAGACAGTATATCGAAATTTCTTTTATTTAAATTCTTTGGGCAAAGTGCACAAAAAAAGGAAGAAATCCTATTGACTGATATAGTAAATAATGTTAAAATATGGTATGA
>JAEELJ010000080.1 GCA_016288855.1 Acholeplasmatales bacterium | reverse complement strand
TTTTCTTTAGGTTAAATTTAAGTTCGCACTTTAGAATTAAGGTGAATTGAGGAAAACTTGATTCAGATATGCACTAACTAACTATCGACTCATTTCAATATACTACCCTAAAAAAATTGTTAGGAGCATATCACTTATGAATATAGGATCCTTTTATCCATTTTATTCATATTTTATTGTCACATTGTTGTTTTGTGTGACAAGTCATTTTTGTGAGTTTTGGCTTACTATCAACTCATTTCAATACTACCCTAAAAAAATAAAGCCAAAGCTCATAAAATTAAATCCTCGTAGGAACATCCTACTTAAGAAATCACTAGTTTCTAGTGATTTTTATTTTTATATAATTATTTTATATGTTATAATTCTAATAAGGGGCTGATAAAATGATTAATTTTCATAAGTATGGTTATTTAGACATTAAGAAATTATCACAATTTTATGTAAATAGGAGTATAAAACTAACTTCATATAATCCTATTTGGTTATTTTTATGGAGTGATGTATATCATCCTGAAATAGCTTTTAAAAATAATATGTGCTATATAAGAATTAATGTTCCTGGTGTAGGTATTACATATTTTCCTCCAATTGGTGATGAATTGAATACTCATGATGCATTAAATGAGATATTTGATGATGCTAAAGAACAGGGAATTGATTTTAATATGGGACCTGTAGATGATACTATGTATTATAAAATCTTAGGTCAAAAGATAAATTTAATTGAATTAAAAAAATATGAATCATATACATATTTAAATGATGATATTGCTTTTATGAAGCCTAGTAAGGTAAAAAAGGCTAAAAAGAAATATGATTCATTTAATAGACATTATAAGAATGCTTATTTTAAAAGAATGGAAAAAGAAGATTTTAATTCAATTTTAGAATTTATTAATACATGGAATATGACATTAAATACAAGTAGCATTGATAGTGAATATTATTCATTATTAAATATGCTTAAATCTTCTATGGAGCATATGTATGAATTAGATTTAATTGGCATTATTCTTATGAATGATGAGAAAATATTTGGATATGCGATTGGAAGTATTTTTGGTAATACTGCATATATTTATCAGCTTATTTCTGATGATACTGATGGTGCAAAAGAAATGCTTGTATCATCATTTGCTAAAACATGTGGAATTGCATCAAGATATCTAGAATTAGATTTTAATCATGGTGATTCAATTGATGAAAAATTTAAAGAGGAATTAAATCCAATAGGTATTGAAAAGTATTATGCTACATATGGTAATTAATTGTAAAACGTTTGTAGAATTTATTTAATTTATGTAGTATAATCATATTTGTATTGATATTAGAACATTAATATAAAATAGTATAGAGTATTAAGAGGTATAACATGGAAAACAATGAAGATAAGAAGTTAACTAACGAAGAAGTAACTCCACAAGCTGCTCAACCAAATGTATCTGGTGCAGAAGCTCCTGAAAGTGTATGGGCTGATGGAGTTCCAGCTAATATTAAGGAAGAAGATAAGTTAACTACACAACAGATGATTGCAATGGCTGTTAAATATATTTCTGAACAGGTTATTGTACAAAAGGGTTTCAAGATTGAACCAGGATTCCCAAGAATGGCAAATCCAAATATCGTTTGTCAAAAAGATGGAAAGACTTATGCAATTATTGTATTCCCAAGTGTATATCCACAATTTGTTGGTTTATCTGATGATTTCAGAAAGAAATTTGTTGAAATGGTAAAGAAGAATGGTGGAATTGCTTTATTCGCACCTGTTGGATATCGTTCAACTGATGAAGAAAGAGCAAAGGCTGGATTAGCATTAAAGGGTGATGTATTTAGAGTTACATTCCCTGGATTCTTAGAATTAGGTGAAGAAGAACATCTAGATTATACAACTATTAAGCCTGAAGATTATTTTAGACCATAATTTAAGCCTCTAGCGAGGCTTTTATTAATTTTTAAATATCTAAAAAAAGTATTTGACACTATATATATTTTAATATATAATTATGATGTTGTAACATGCACCACATAGAAAAGGTCGTAAAAGGATAATATCCTACCTTAATAGTGTGTCTTAAAAATTAAAAGGAGGTAACACGACATGTACGCAATTATTGAAACTGGTGGAAAACAGGTAAAGGTTGAAGAAAAGGAAGTAATCTTCGTTGAAAAGTTAGAAGCTAACGAAGGTGATACTGTAACTTTCGACAAGGTATTATTAGTATCTGGCAAGTCTACTAAGGTTGGTGCTCCATATGTTGAGGGCGCTACAGTTACTGCTAAGGTTGAAAAGCAGGGAAGAGGCAAGAAGATCACAATCTTCAAGTATAAGCCAAAGAAGCATTCTGCATCTAAGATGGGTCACCGTCAGGCATATACTAAGCTTACTATTACAGCAATCAATGCTAAGTAATAATGACAAAGTATAAAATACTAAAAAGTAATGATACAATAACAGTTGATGTATCCGGCCATTCTGGCTATGGAGATGTGGGTTATGATATTGTCTGCGCATCAATATCAACTGCATTAATAATGACTGCAAATGAAATTGATAATCTCGGCTATGGTTACAACATTCTTAATTTAGTTAATGAGAGTGGTAAATTTCATCTTGAAGTGAAGAGAAATAAGGAAATTGATCTTACAATTAAGACCTTAGAAGAAGTTTTACAAGTTTTAACTGAAGATTTTCCTAACAATATCAAAAAAATATATTAGGAGGATAAAAACATGTTATTAAGACTTAACATTCAATTATTCGCATCTAAGAAGGGTGTTTCTTCTACAAAGAACGGCCGTGATTCAGAATCTAAGAGACTAGGTGCTAAGGTATCAGATGGTGAAGTAGTTACTGCAGGCTCAATCTTATATCGTCAAAGAGGAACTAAGTTCTTCGCTGGTAATAATGTAAAGCGTGGCGGTGATGATACATTATTCACTACTGTATCAGGAACTGTTAAATTTGAGCGTTTAGGAAAGAACAAGAAGAAGATTTCTGTTTATCCAATTGCTGAATAATTAATAATTCATTGGTGCCCTAAAAAATGGGCACCTTTTTTATAAAATTCGAGGTGATAAAAACATGTTCGTAGATCAAGTTAACATTGAAATTACAGCTGGTAAAGGCGGCGATGGTATTGTTTCATATCGTCGTGAGCTTAAGGTTGCTATGGGTGGACCTTATGGTGGCTCTGGTGGAAGAGGTGGAGATATTATCTTCGTTGGTGATGAAGGTATGTCTACATTACTTGACTTAAGATATAGTAAAGTAGTAAAAGGAAACGATGGAGAAAAAGGTAAAATTAAAGGTATGATGGGTGCTTGCGCCGATGATACATTAATCCGTGTTCCTGTTGGTACTACTGTATATGATGCTGACACAAATAAAGTAATAGGAGATATTACAAAGCATGGAGAAAAGGTTATAGCTGCACATGGAGGTAGAGGAGGAAGAGGCAATTTAGCTTTCCAATCTAATCGTCTAAAGTGTCCTGATTTCTGTGAAAAAGGTGAACCAGGTGAACATAGATATATACGCTGTGAATTAAGAGTATTAGCTGACTGTGGACTTGTTGGATTCCCAAGCGTTGGTAAATCAACAATTATTTCAGCAGTATCTAATGCTAGACCCAAAATTGCAGCATATCATTTCACAACATTACAACCTAATTTAGGTATGGTAAAGCTTGATGATGGTAGAGATTTTGTTATGGCTGATTTACCTGGTATTATCGAAGGTGCTCATAATGGTGCCGGATTAGGTCTTGAATTCTTACGTCACATCGAAAGATGCAGAGTAATTGTACATGTAATTGATATGGCTGGTACAGAAGGTAGAGATCCATATGATGATTACATTAAGATTAATGAAGAATTAAAGAGCTATAAGATGAATTTAATCAAGCGTCCACAAATTGTTGTCGCAAACAAAATGGATATGCCAGAAGCAGAAGAAAACTTAAAAGTATTTAAGGAAAAGACTGGCTTAACTGATGTAATTGCGATTTCAGCATATACACAGCAAAATCTTGATGAATTAAAGTTTAAGATTGCTGATACATTAGAAACCGCAGAAACATTCTCTATTTTCGAAGAAGATGAATTTGAGGTTAGAGAATATACTTATACTGAAGATGAAGAGCCATTTATCATTGAATTACAGGATGATGGTGTATTCAATGTTACAGGTGCTAAGCTAAAGCGTGCATTTGATATGACAGACTTCGATAGTGAAACTGCAAGATTTCGTTTTGCAAGACAATTAAGAGAATATGGACTTGATGATGCCTTAAGAAAAAGAGGCGTAAAAAATGGAGATACAGTTCGTATTTTTGACTTCGAATTTGAATTTATAGAATAAATTATCAATCCCCAATTATTTGGGGATGTTTTATTTGTTGAAAATAGTATAAAAAAAAGGTAAAATATTAATAATAGCAGATTGCTTTTATAATTGAAAATTCGGAGGTATTTTTTATGATAAAATACGAAGTACAAGGAAATAAAATAGTAGTTCTTTTAGGATGTGATGATACTGAAACAGAATTAGGTTTACCTGATACAATTGAAAACCTACCTGTATCAAAAATTGCACCAGATGCTTTTGCAGAAAAGAAGAATTTAACAGCAGTTGAAATCCCTGGTTCATGCAAGGTAATTGGACCTTACGCATTTGCTTCATGTCCAAATCTAACACAAGTAATTTTAGATGAGGGTGTTGAAACTATTGAAGACTGGGCTTTCATTAATTGTAATATTAAAGAAATTAAATTACCTTCTACAATTAAATCAATAGGTTCTAATGCTTTTATTGGTAATAAGTGTAAGCATGATGTTGATGAATATTTAGAAAAGATTAATTCTATTAAGAAACCTAAGAATCATACAAACAACAAGTGCTGCATTTTACCTTTATCTTTACAAGAAAATTTAAGAAAAATAACTGATACATATATTCAGCTTGAATCTAAAAAGATTGATAAGCAATTTGATGAAAGATTAATGGGAAATTTAACTAATTCTCAATTAGATATTCCATTTGTATTTGATGGAGATCAATTCTTATTATGTGTATTCAACCGTAAGGCATTTGAAAATGAACTTACACTTGAATTATCAAGTGAAACAAAGACAAAGATGGGCTTATACTCTGTTGATGACCCTGATTTCTTAAATGTAAGAGTAAGAGTTATGAGTAAAGAAGAAGAGGTTTCTGAATTTGTATTTAAATCACCTTACTTTGAAAATTGCACATTTGATATTGTATCAAAGCAAAAGCTTGAGCATGACGGTATGACATACTATTTCTTAGTTGTTAAAGCAAATATGGAATGCTATGGTACTGGTAATTATGATAGACAATTTGCATTAAATATGTTTGATGATTTATTAGGCAAATTTGAAACACAACATGCAATGGGCTTAGTTGATAATGAACAAATAACATATATTAGAGATACTATTAATAACCGTATCTATGTAACAATGGATGGTTTCTTATCTCAAGTAGATGGTGCATACATAATGACTTATGTATATAATATTATCCGTGCATATTTAAATGATGATAATACAGATCATACTCAATTAGATCAATTCTTAACTGATAAGTTATTTGAATTCTATGATAAGATGAGTGATTTTAATTCATTTAAAGAAATATGCTTTGATGCACAAAATGATGTTATGATTGGTGTAGAACAAGCAACAGGTAAAACATTAGATGAATTAGCAAATCAATATCAAATTGATGTTGTTGACCTATTAGGAAATGCTATGTCAGAAGATGATATCAAAAAAGCACAAGAAGACTTTATTAAGAATCAAAACAATTACACTCTTCATGCAGATTTCTTAAATTATGTTTACCAAGAAATGAAGAGTTTAAATCAAGAATTTAGTGAATTTAAGTATAATAATACAAAAAAGAAGTAGGAAGATTATATGGCAAAAACAACCATTGCAATAATGTATGATTTTGATAAAACTTTATCTACATCTGACATGCAAAACTTTGGTTTCATAAAGAAACTTGGAATGTCAACAAGTGAATTTTGGGGTGAAACCTCAGAATTAACAGAAAAAAATCACATGGATAAGATTTTATCATATATGTTTATGATGGTAAAAAAATCAAAAGAAAAAGGCATTAAGCTTACAGAAAAATTTTTAAATGAATGTGGCAAAGATGTTGAATTTCAAAATGGTGTTTTAACTTGGTTCGATAGAATTAACGAGTATGCTAATTCTTTAGGCGCAACAGTAGAACATTATATAATTTCATCAGGAACAACTGAAATTATTATGGGAACTCCAATTGCAAAATATTTTAAAAAGATATATGGATGTAATTTCTTATATGATGAAGATGGTGTTGCAATGTGGCCAAGTCTTTCAATTAATTATACTCAAAAGACTCAATATATATTTAGAATTGCAAAAGGAGCACTTGATATAACTGATGATGATTCAGTTAATATGCATATGGAATTAAAGCCAATTCCTTTTGAAAATATGATATATATTGGAGACGGACTAACAGATATTCCTTGTATGAAAATTGTAAAGGATGCTGGTGGTAAATCTATTGCTTTATATCCTCAAGGCTCTGAAGAAAAGGTTAAAAACCTTGTTGAGGATAAAAGAATTAATTTTGTATGTGTTGCTGATTATCAAAAGGATTCTTCTTTAGAAAAATTCGTTAAAGCAATGATTCAATCTAGATGTATACAAAATGATTTAAAACATATTGAAGAAGAACAATTATCAACTTATTTAAAAAGAAACTTAGGTGAGTAAGGATGAAAGTTAATTTTTATAATGAAACAGAACAAAAAGTAAGATGCTATGAGCATCTTCTTTATAAAATATTTAGGGATTTTAATGTAAAAAAAGATATTAATTTTATCTTTGTTACAAAAGAAAGAATCCATGAAATTAATAAAGAATTTAGAAATATTGACAAAGTTACAGATGTTATATCATTTGCACTTTGTGATGATTTAGAAAATGAAATAAAATCAAGCTTAGGTGATGTATTTATTTGTCTTGATAAAGCATATGAACAAGCAAAGGAATATGGACATTCAATTAATAGAGAGGTTGCATTCTTAGCTGTTCATGGATATTTACATCTTTGTGGATTTGACCATCAAACTAAAGAAGAAGAGCAAATTATGTTTTCTAAGCAAGATGATATTTTAAATAAGGCAGGAATTAAAAGATGAATGTAGATAATATCTTGGATATGGCTTTAACTGCAAGATTTCATGCTTATGCACCCTATTCTAAATTTAAAGTGGGCTGTGCAATATTATTAAAAAATGGACAATATGTTTTAGGATGTAATATTGAAAATAAGAGCTTAGGATTGTCTATCTGTGCTGAAAGAAATGCAGCTTTTAAATTAATATCTGAAGGTAAGACTAAAAATGACGTAGAAGCAATTTGTATTGTTGCTGATACTAAATCTCCAACTTCACCTTGTGGTGCATGTAGAGAGGTTTTAATGGAATTATTAGCTCCTAATACTAAAGTTATTTTAGCAAACCTTAATAGAGATTATATTGAGCTTACCCTTGATGAGTTATTGCCACATGCATTCGTTTTAAATGAGGATTAATAATGCAAAATAATGAATTTAGATCTGGTTTTGTTACTATTATTGGTAGACCTAATGTAGGTAAATCAACATTCCTAAATAAGGTTGTTGGTAAAAAAGTAGCAATAATGAGTGATAAACCTCAAACAACTAGAAATAAAATATTAGGTGTAGTTAATGGAGATAATTATCAAATTGCTTTCACTGATACACCTGGTATTCATAAAGCTAATAGTGAACTTGATAGAAGAATGGTAAATGCATCTTATGGTTCTGTATCTGGAGTTGATGCTGTTATTTTTATGACTACACCAACAAAAAAGATTCTTCCTGGAGATGAAATTATTATGAATAACCTTAAGAAAACTAAAATACCTGTTTTCTTAGTTATTAATAAAGTTGATCAGCTAAAGAGATTTAATGATATTGATTTAACTTTAGCATTATATCAAAACTTATATCCATTCCAGGGATTTTTCCCAATATCTGTTTTAGAAAATAAGAATATTGAGCATTTATTAAATGCAATATATGACATTTTACCTCCAGGACCTAAATTTTATCCTGATGATATGGTATCTGATCATGATAATAAATTCTTAATTTCTGAAATTATAAGAGAAAAGATTTTATATCTTACAAAAGAAGAGGTTCCTCATTCAATAGCTGTAACTGTTGAATTAATGAAGGATAATGAGGAAGATAAATCTATTAAAGATATATATGCAACAATTTATGTTGAACGTGATAGTCAAAAGCAAATCATTATTGGAAAAAATGGTTCTTTGATTAAGCATGTTAAAGATTTAGCTAAATCAGATATCAAGAAGCTTTTAGGTCAAAAGATTAATTTAGACCTTTGGGTAAAAGTTAAAAAGGATTGGAAGGATAGACCTGGTGATTTAGCATTACTTGGTTATTCTTCAGATAAGTTTGAATAATGAGAGGAATTATAATCAAGTCCCTTGATTATAAGGAAAAATCAAAAATAGTATTTATTTATACTATTCTTGGATTAAAAGGATATAAGGTTATAGGTATTAAAGGAAAAAAGAATGTAGTAGCTGGTAACCTTACTACAGGTAATATAATTGATTTTACATATACAGATTCGCAATTTCCATCATTAGTTGAATTTGATACAATAAAATCAAATCTTGATTGTAGTAATAATTTTGATACTATTGATGTCTTAAGAGTTATGGTTGAAGTCATTAATTACCTACCAGAAGATGCCCCGCATAAATTAATGTATCAATTTATAGAAGATGCATTTATGAATATCTTAAATATAAATCCATATAAGGTTTTATCTATATTTTTGATAAAAATGTTATATCCATTTGGAGTAAGCCCAAATCTTAAAAGCTGTTCTAAGTGTGGCAAGAAAACTGACCTAATTGGATTTTCTATTGTTGATGGTGGTGCATTATGTAATAATTGTTGTTCTGGTTATAATGATTTATTAAAATATTGGAGCATATATTATTATTCAAAGGATAATATTTTAAAATTAGATGATTGTAATTTTAAAGAATTATTAAAAGAAATTAATAAATATTATTTGATTAATGTTCATATGAATTTAAAGTTACATTTATAATATTTTATTTGTTGACTTTAATTATGAATAAAAGTAAAATATTAACAAAGCTTTGAAGTGAAGGAGTATTCATTTTAAACCTTTAAGAGAGAATACGTTTGGTGAAAGTATTTAGGTTTTAATGAAGAAGGTAGTCATGGAGCTGGTTTTATGAGCTTAGTAGTAAGACCCGTATTCTGCGTTAAAGATTAATTGAGTGCTATGAATTATTTTTTCATAGAACTAAGGTGGTACCGCGATAATTCGTCCTTAGAATATTATTTTCTAAGGACTTTTTTTATGAGATTAAATGGGGAAAGAATTATTGTTAGGGATTTAGAATTAACAGATGTTGATGATTACTTTTTATATTGTGGATCACAAAACGTAGGACCTATGGCTGGTTGGAAGCCTATTAAGGATTATGAAACAGCTAAAAGAGTTATTGCTGGTCAAGTCTTACAAAAGGATGTTTTTGCAATTGTTTTAAAAAGTGAAAGCAAAATGATTGGTACTTTATCACTTTATAATTATGGCATTAGAAAATATAGATACGTTAAACAATTAGGTTTTTCAATGAATGAAGAATACTGGAATAATGGTTATATGACTGAGGCTGTAAAATTAGTCATTAACTATGTATTTACTAATACTGATTGTGAAGTTTTAGAAGTAGGACATCATAGTGATAATTATAAGAGTAAAAGAGTCATTGAAAAATGCGGCTTTATATATGACGGAAGATTCTGTAAATATAAAAAGCTATATGATGGAAGAGTGGTCGATGCGGATTTTTATTCCATGACTAAAGATGATTTTGAAAGGATGAAAAAATATGAGTAAAGAATTAAAACCAAAGTATGACTTCAAGGAAGTAGAACAAGGTAAGTATGATTTCTGGTTAAAGGGTGGATTTTTTGAAGCAGGTGATACTTCAAAGCAACCATTTACAGTAGTTATACCACCACCAAATGTAACAGGGAAATTACATTTAGGACATTCTTGGGATACTACTTTACAAGATATTATTATTAGAAGAAAAAGAATGCAAGGCTTTGATGCATTATGGCTTCCTGGTATGGACCATGCAGGTATTGCAACTCAAGCTAAAGTTGATGCTAAACTTAAGGAACAAGGAATATCTAGATATGATATTGGCCGTGAGGCTTTCTTAAAAGAAGCTTGGAAATGGAAGGAAGAATATGCTAAAACTATTCATTCTCAATGGGCTGGCTTAGGTTTATCATTAGATTATACAAAGGAACGTTTTACATTAGATGAAGGCTTATCTAAGGCTGTTAATTATGTATTTATTACTTTATATAATAAGGGATTAATTTACCAAGGTGAAAGAATAATTAACTGGGACTGCGAAGCAAGAACTGCATTATCTAATATTGAAGTAATTCACCAAGATGATGAAGGTGCTTTCTATCATTTCAACTATCCATTTACTGATGGAAGTGGTGCAATAACAATTGCAACAACAAGACCTGAAACAATGTTTGCAGACCAAGCTATTATGGTTCATCCTGAAGATGAAAGATATAAGAATGTAATTGGTAAGAAGGTATTTATTCCAGGAACTAATGTTGAAATTCCAGTTATTTCTGACTCATATGTAGATAAGGAATTCGGTACTGGTGCAGTTAAAGTTACACCAGCACATGACCCTAATGACTTTGAGGTTGGTAAGAGACATAATTTAGCTATGCCACTTTGCATGAATGACGATGGTACAATGAATAAGATGGCTGGTAAGTATGAAGGTATGGATCGTTTCAGCTGTCGTAAAGCATTATGCGAAGATTTAGCTAAGGCTGGATTATTTATTAAGGAAGAAAAGATTGTTCACTCTGTAGGACATTCTGAAAGAACTGGTGTTGTTGTTGAACCAAGATTATCTAAGCAATGGTTTGTTAAGATGGATATTTTAGCAAAGCAAGTATTAGAAAATGATGAATATCGTTTCGTACCTGAACGTTTTAAAGGAACTTTAGAGCATTGGTTAACTGATATTCAGGATTGGTGTATCTCAAGACAATTATGGTGGGGTCATAGAATTCCAGCATGGTATAAGGGAGACGAAGTTAAGGTTCAAGTTGAATGCCCAGGTGATGGTTGGAAGCAAGATGAGGATGTATTAGATACATGGTTCTCAAGTGCATTATGGCCATTCTCAACATTAGGCTGGCCAGAAAAAACAGCTTTATATGAAAGATATTATCCAACTAATGTATTAGTTACAGGATATGATATTATTTTCTTCTGGGTTGCAAGAATGCTATTCCAGGGTGTTGAATTTACTAAGCATGCACCATTCAAGGATATTTTAATTCACGGTTTAATTCGTGACCCACAAGGAAGAAAGATGTCTAAGTCATTAGGTAATGGTGTTGACCCATTTGATGTTATTGATAAATACGGATGTGATTCATTACGTTATTTCTTAACAACAAATTCAGCTCCAGGATTAGATTTAAGATATGATGAAACAAAGATTGCATCTGCATGGAATTATTTAAATAAAGTATGGAATATTAGTAGATATGTTTTAATGAATCTTGGTGAAGATTTCATTCCAACTGATATTGATCCAAATAAATTAAATTTAGCTTCAAAATGGATTTTAGCTAAATTAAATAAGGTAATTGAAAATGTAGATTACAATATGGAAAAATATGAATTTGGTGAAGCTGCAAGAACATTATATAGCTTCGTTTGGGATGATTTCGCATCATGGTATGTTGAAATTTCTAAGGTTGATTTAGCTTCATCTGATGAACAAAATATTCAAATGACTAAGAATGTTTTATTACATACATTATTAGCTATTACTAAGATGCTTCATCCATTTGTTCCATTTATAACAGAAGAAATCTATCAAGCATTACCACATAATGAAGAATCAATTACAATCTCTTTATGGCCTAAGGTAGATGAAAGATTTAATAATGATGATGCAATTGAATCAATTGATGATATGATTGAAATCATTACTGCAATCCGTAATGAAAGAAATAAAGCAGGTAAGGGATTATCTAAGCCTATTGATATTTCAATTTATTCTGATAAGGAATATGTTGTTAAGATGATCGAATCAACTAAGGAATACTTAGAAAAATTTACAAACCCAAGAAACTTACAATTCTTAACTAATGATATTGATCCAAAGGATTATGTAACATTAGTATTACCAATGGCTAAGGTATATGTACCAACAGCTGATTTAGTAGATAAAGAAGAAGTAATTAAGAAATTAAATCAAGAAAAAGCTAGATTAGAAGGCGAATTAATGCGTTCTAAGAATATGCTTTCAAATGAAAAGTTCTTATCTAAGGCTCCAAAGGATAAGATTGATGCTGAAAAAGCTAAGCAAGCTGAATATCAAAAGCAGTATGATGAAATTCTAAAAACTTTAAAAGAATACAATGATTAATACATATTTTGAAGCACTTGAATACTTATTTTCAAAAAGAAATCAAAATAAAAGCAATGAAAAATTAAAAAAAATAATTGAAGAAAATAATCTAACTCCAACATATCCCGTTTGTATCATAACAGGTACAAATGGGAAAGGAGAGGTTTGTCATTTTGCAAAAAACATTCTTAAGAATTGTATGCATGTAGGTATGTTTACTTCCCCACATGTTGAATCATTTAATGAAAGAATAATGATTAATGATAGATACATATCTAATTCCGAGGTTATGTATTATACAATGGAGCTTGAGAAAATAAATGACAAATATATATCAGAAAATAATGATTCATTATCTTTCTTCCAATTAACTTTTTTAATGGCTTTAATGTTTTATAAAGATAGAGAAATTGATTATGGTATATTTGAGGTTGGAATTGGTGGTATTAATGATTCAGTTAATGTATTAGAACCTGAATTATCTATTTTAGTTAATGTTGGCTTAGATCATATGGATTTATTAGGTAATACTAAAGAAGAAATATGTCTAAATAAGCTTGGAATTACAAGAGAAAATAAAACATTAATAACATCAGAAAAAGAATTATTACCTTTAATTAAAGATTATTGCTCTAAAAGAAATATTAAATTAATTAATGTTTTAGATGATTTAGAAATTATAAATGATTATGAATTTATTTATAAAGGTAATAATTATAAAAAATATATACCAGGTTATTATTCAGCATATGATGCTTCAATCGCAATAGAGCTTGCAACTAATGTTATGAAAAATATACCCTATGACTTTTTAAGCTATGGTATATATTATACTATGCTACCATCTAGAATGGAGATAATTAATAATAAGCCATTAGTTATTATAGATGGTGGTCATAATAAGGATGCAGTCATTAATTTAGTTTCTTATTTAAAAAGAAATAAAGGCGAAAAGAAAATATTAATCATATATCAATCTTTAAGGGATAAGGATTATAAAGAGGTAATAAAATTACTTGATACTGTCTCAGATTCTTATTATATAACTGATTTTGATGATAAGAGATGTAGTAAAAAAGAAGATATTGCATCTTGCTTAACGAAACCATATAAATTATTTAATAATATTTCTGATTTGGTTTCTAATATATCATTTGATGATGATAATATAATTGTATTTTCAGGTTCATTTCATTTAAGTTTTCAAGTAAAACAGGAAATATTAAAAAAATTAAAAGAAGTAAAATAATAATTTTTCTAAAAAGAGCTAATGATTTAGCTCTTTTATTTATTCTATAAATAATTAATTAGTATTTTTTCTAAAAATAAATAATATTCTAATTTAGAAAATTTATATATTTTTATATAAATGATAAAATCACCAAAGAGGTGATTTTAATGAAGATGTCTATGCTAGATGATGATATAAAACCAAGAGAGAAGCTTATTAAAGGTGGCGTTAAGAGCTTATCTGATATTGAATTACTGGCAATTATGCTTGGGGTAGGTAATAAGGATGAATCAGTTTTAGATTTATCCCAAAGGTTGATACATAATTATTCATTAAAAGGACTTTTTATGATGTCATATGATGAATTGAAGGAAATAAAAGGAATTAAGGAAGCAAAGGCTACAAAATTACTTGCCGCATTTGAAATAACAAGACGTGTTCTTGAGGTTAAAGATAAAAATAAAGAATTATTATATGCACATGATGTATATGATTATATATGTAATGATTATATTTTAGAGAAAAAAGAGATTCTTACTATTTTATATGTTGATAATAAGTGTAGGGTAATAAAGAAGGAAAAATATATGAATAATGAGCTTAATAAGGTTTTAGTGCCTGATAAGATTATTATTAAGCATGCATTAACTTATGAATGCTTTGGAATATTTATGATACATAATCATCCATCAGGAGATCCAACTCCTTCATTAAGTGATGTTGAAGCAACTAAGGATATTGCAAATGTTTTAAATAAATTAAATATACATTTATTTGATCATATAGTATTAGGTGATAATAGTTTTTATTCTATAACTGAATCAAAATTATACGATGAAATTGAAAAATAGTATTAAATCGGTTATAATCGAATTTGTGAGGT
The DNA here is from genome assembly GCA_016288855.1 of Acholeplasmatales bacterium. Lineage (GTDB taxonomy): Bacteria > Bacillota_I > Bacilli_A > Acholeplasmatales > Anaeroplasmataceae > Anaeroplasma. The sequence continues at coordinate 23,984 of JAEELJ010000080.1, read as the reverse complement.
TTTAGGTGAGATGTTTAGTAAATTTATTTTGTTGTTAAAAAGCATTCTTTTTGGGGTTTCAAATCTTATTCCTGGTGGTTCAGGTGGTACTACGTTAGTAATATGTGGTATTTATGATGAAACACTAGAAAGTATTTCAAATATTAGAAAAACATTTAAAAAATCAATTATATTTTTAACTATTTTATTAATAGGTACTGTAATTGGTGTTTTAGGTGGCGGAATATTAATTAAAAAAATATTATTAAAATATATTCCTTTTATAACAATATGTGGCTTTGCAGGAATTATTATTGGTACACTTCCTTCAACTATTAAGCCTGTTATTAAAAAGATTAACTGGAAGTATTTTTTATCATTTTTAATTTCACTTTCAGTAATCATTGGATTTATGCTATTAGGATATTTCTTAAAAAGTGATTCAACTAAGGCATATAATGATTTAAAAGCAACTGATTATATATTATTATTCTTATGTGGCTTTATTGGAATATTCGCAATGATTATCCCTGGGGTATCAGGTATTTTAATATTCTTAATTCTAGGTTATTATGAACCATTACTTACAGCAATATCAAATGTAGTACATATTCATTCATGGCCAGATGTAATATTATTTGCGTTACCTGTTGGATTAGGTATATTATGTGGTATTATACCTGCCGCAAAGATTATTCGTAAGCTTATGAAGAAATTCCCAATTGGTTCTTATTATGCAATTATAGGATTCGTTATCGGTTCAATTGTTTGTATTTTCTTTAATTATTTTACAAATAACAGTTCTGTAACAATTGAAGCTGTTGAAGCAGGTAATGGATATGTTTATCCATCACTTCTAGATGAGTCATGGAGAATTATAGTTGGTGTTATTGTTTTACTCTTAGGTGTTGTTGCATCATTTATGATTGCAAAGATTACTGAAAAGAATAATAAAGATAAAGCATTTGAAGAAAAATTAGAAGAAATAAATACATTAAATGAAAATATTAAAGAAGAAAATATAGAAGAAAATCTAAATTCTTTAGATAATAATAACTAAAATATAAACAGTGGAAACACTGTTTTTATTTTTGTAATTAAAAATAGTTTAAAAATAATTGCTCTCATGGTATAATGAATTTAACAAAAACGTTTTCAAAAAAAGGAGTGATATTTATGGCTGATGTAAAAATCAGAAACATTTCAGTACTTGGCCACTTAGGGAGTGGCAAGACTACCTTAGTAGAGGCATTATATTCTCTTACTACAGGTAAAGAAAAAGGGGTTGTAGAAAAAGGAACTACAATTTCAGATTATTTAGCAGAGGAGAAGGCTAAATTATCCTCAATTAAGTCATCTATTGTACCTATTAAGTATAATGGATATACAATTAATTTAATTGATATTCCAGGCTCAGATGATTTTATTGGGGAAGCTATTGCATCTGTTAATATTTGTAAAGGCGCAGTATTAGTTGTTAATGCACAGGCAGGTGTTGAGGTTCAAACTGTTAAGCATTATCGTATGCTAAGAAAGAGAAACATTCCAACAATTATTTATGTTAATAAAATGGATAAAGAGAATGTTAAATTCGATAAGTTATTAGAAGATATTAGAGAAAAGCTTGGTAAGCAAGCTATTCCATTCTGTTATCCAATGGGACATGAAGATGAATTTGATGGATTTGTTAACTGCGTTACATTAACTGCTAGAAAATATAACGGAAAAGATTGTGTTGATGCAGAAATTTATCCTGAAAAGCGCGCAAAGGTATTTGAATTACATAATACTATGATTGAAGCCGTTGCATCTACAGATGAAGAATTACTTGAAAAGTTCTTTGGTGGTGAACAGCTTACAAAAGAAGAAATTCAAACTGGCTTAAGAAATGGCGTTCTAAATGGTGAATTAACACCAGTTTTAGTTGGTTCTGCAACAAAGAATATCGGTCTACATACAATGTTACAAATGTTTGTTGACTACTTACCTAATCCAAGTGATTTAGAATCTCTAAAGGCTGAAGATAATAATGGTAATTTAGTTGAAAGAAAGACTATAGATAGTGAGCCTGCAAGTGCATTTATTTTTAAAACAAATGTTGATCCTTATAGTGGAGTTACATCAATTTTTAAAGTAAATTCAGGTGTTATTAAGCAAGGTGATACATTATATGTTTCTGAACTTGATAAGACTATTGTAGTTTCTCAATTATATACTGTTTGTGGTGGAAAATTAGATTCTGCAAAGGAAATACATGCAGGTGATATAGGTGCTGTTTCTAAGATTGATGGATTAAAGACATCAATGACATTATCTGATCCTAAAAATATTGTTAAATATCCAAAAATTGAATTCCCAACTGCAGTTTATTATAAGTCTTTAGTACCACATTCTAAGGCTGATGAAGATAAGATGGGACAAGTTTTAGCTAAATTTATGCTAGAAGACCAATCTATAGAATTAAAGAGAAATATTGAAACAAGTCAGCAACTTATTGGTACAACATCATTAGGTCATCTAAATTATATTCTTGATAGAATGAAGAATACTTATAAGCTTGCGGTTGATGTTGAAGACGTTAAAATTGTTTATCGTGAAACAATTAGATCAAAAGCAACTGGTAATGGTAGATATATTAAACAAAGTGGTGGTTCAGGATTCTATGGAGTTGTTGAAATGGATTTTGAACCTGCAGAAGAATCTATATTTACTGAAGAAGTATTTGGTGGTGCAGTACCTAAAAATTACTTCCCAGCTGTTGAAAAAGGCTTCTTTGAAGCATTAGAAAAAGGTTTACTTGCTGGATATCCAGTAATTGGTGTTCATGCAATATTAAAGGATGGTAAGTATCATCCAGTTGATTCTAATGAATTAGCATTCAAGATGGCTGCAAAGCTTGCATTTAAGGATGCGTATCTAAATTGTAAGCCTGTTATTTTAGAACCAATGTGCTTAATTAATGTTAATGTAACATCTAATGACGTTGGTGCTGTATTATCTGATTTAAATCAAAGACGTGCTAAGGTCATTGATATGGGTGTTTCTTCAACAGGTAATCAAAAGATTACTGCAGTTGTACCTGAGGCTGAAATTATGGAATATGTTAATGATTTAAAGAGTATAACTCAGGGCTCTGGTTTCTTTAACCGTGAATTCTATGGATATGAAGAAGCTCCATATAATGTTCAAGAGACATTAAAGAAGGCATATAAGGCAGAAGATTAAAAATAGTATTAAATTTAAATAAATTTATGATATAATTTCTTTGGTGATTTCAAATGGAAAATGAAAACGTAAGGATATACGCTAATAAATATAGAAGTCACCAAAGAAAATTAATTTTAGTCTTGGCTATTATATTAATTATTTTTGGTGTTTCTTTTGTTGGATTTGGTATTTTCCTTTGTATAGAAAATTACAATAAGTCTATACTTATTATCGGCGTTGTTATGATTTTAGCTGGAATATTTGATATTCCACTTGCAATAAAATTTAATAAAATTGCTAAACAAAAAATTGAATCATACACTGATAATGAAGCATATAAAAGATATTGTAAGATATATGGAATTACTAGTATAGAAGCAAAGGATAAAAAGAATGAAAACTAAATTTAAAATTATTTTTTCAATAATAATGTTATTTACGATTATGTTATTAACATCTTGTAAAATGAATTCAGCAGAAAATGGATTAGATTTATACAAAGAAAATCTTTCTTCATTATATGAAGGTAAAGATATAAATTATGATTCATGTACTTATGTTTATGTTAGACAAAGTGTTAAGAACGACAATGAAACAAAAGAAGTAAGAACATATTATTATGAATTAAATATTACTGTTGATGAAGAAAATATTAATAAATATTTTATTTATCATTTTCAAGAAAAAACAGTAGAAGATACAACAAAAGAAACTTATCAGACTTATTATCAAAAGGTTGAAGATGGTAAGCTTGATGGTAGAATTGTTAAATTATATTAAAATTTTTGGTCTTTTATAGTAAAAGCTTATGAATAATTATTTGATTCTTTAAATTAACAACCTACCAACTGAAGATTTTAAAGATATAAAAAGAAGAGGTTCTCAAAACGAGAACCTCTTTTAAAGTAATTTATTACTTTTGTTCTTTTTTATCAGACTTAGTTTTTGCATTATTCATGCTGTTCATAACTGCACGAACTTGCTTTTCTGATGGAGTACGTCCCATCTGAGTCATCATTGCACGAATCATATCCTCATTAATTGGAGGATTCTTTTCTAATGTACGTTCAAATATCTTTCTTGTGATAAAGAATGTAGCAATGGCAACTAATACGATTAAAACTATAACAATTATAATGAACTGCCAAATTTCTAGAAACATTATATTCACCTCAACGCTTTTATTTTACACTTGTTAATCATTATTTTCAATTATAAATTATAATTGATTAAGACAATTTTAATATTATTATAAATTATTGTTATTATAGACTAACTAATTATTTAAATGTTATAATAAAATTACAAGAAATGAAGGAGGAATTAATTATGCCTAGAAAAGTTATTGAAGATACATGTATTGCTTGTGGTGCTTGCGCAGGTGAATGCCCAGTTAGTGCAATTACTGTAGAAGATGTTTCTCACATCGATCCTGAAACTTGCATTGATTGTGGTTCTTGCCAAGGTGTATGCCCAGTTGATGCTATCGTTGAAGAATAGTATAAACTTATAAAAGGAGACTCCTTAGTCTCTTTTTTATTTGTAGTAAAAAAAAATCCGGTTCGACCGGATTTTTATTATTGTTTATTTTCTTCAGCATTAGAAGAATCATTCTTTTCCATTTTTTCTTTTAAAAGAGCTTCTTTCTTTTCTTTTTTAGCTTTTTTGAAATTAGATTCTGTACCATTGATTAATCTCTTATAATTCTTTATATGCTTAAGAATAATTAAAAGTCCCATAATGCAGAATAGAATACATAAGCCTAATCCAGGATTAGATATATAGTATTCTAAGAAATTTGAAGCTTCACCATAAGGAATTCCAACTGCATATAATATCCAGCCTGTTGTAACAACTGTGATTGTTGCGCCTGTAGATGCTAAAGATACATATCCAGTTATATATAAAATTAATAAAAATACAATTAAACAGTTAATAGCAGACATAGGAGATAATACTAATACAACACCTAATGATGTTGCAACAGCCTTACCACCCTTAAATTTTAAAAATATTGAGAATGAGTGTCCTACTATTGCGAAAGCACCATACCAAAAGTAATCAATTGGTGTTACATAAACATTAGTTGCTTTAAGAAGCATCATTAAAAGTATAATTAATGCACCTTTAAATACATCAAAGAAGAATACAATAAATCCTACTGGCTTTCCTAATACTCTTATAGCGTTAGTAGAACCTATATTTTTACTTCCATATTCTCTAATATCCTTATGACATATTAGTTTACCTATTACAACTCCAAATGGAATTGAACCAATAAGATAAGACAATATTAGAGCACATACACAAATAACATATCCTAATGCCTGATTAGTAGATGATCTTTCTATAGTATCAATAACTGTAGTAATGGTCTCTAAAAAATTCATATTCATTTACCTCTAAACATCTAAAATTATACTATAAAAAAACATATAGTCAAAATGATTATTAACTATAATATATAAAATATATATTTTATAATAAAAAAATATTATGAAAAAAATGAAAACTATAAAAATATTTTTATTTCATTGAGAAAGCATAACCTTTATGTTAATATAAAAAATATGATTGGAAAGAGAGTGATTTAATGGCTAAGAACACTTATGATGACAGCTCCATTCAAGTCTTAGAGGGCTTAGAGCATGTTAGAAAGCGTCCTGGTATGTATATTGGTTCAACTGATGAGCGTGGTCTACATCACCTTGTTTGGGAAATTGTAGATAACTCAATTGACGAAGCAATTAATGGTTATGGACGTGAAATTGATGTTACCATCAATGAAGATAACTCTATAACAGTTTTAGATAATGGCCGTGGAGTTCCATGTGGTCAACATAAAACTGGTAAAAATACAATGGAAATTATTTATACACAGCTTAATGCTGGTGGTAAATTTGGTGAAGGTGGATATAAGACATCTGGTGGTTTACATGGTGTAGGTGCATCAGTTGTTAATGCCTTATCTAAATACATGATTGTTAAATCATATAGAGAAGGTAAAATTCATCAAATTAAATTTGAAAATGGTGGTATGGAAGTATCTAAGGTTGAAATTTTAGGTGATACTAAAAGAACAGGTACTGAGGTTACATTTAAACCAGATTCATCTATTTTTACAACAACAGTTTATAACTACGATACAATTAAAACTAGATTAAGAGAATCTGCATTCTTAATTAAGGATTTAAAAATAGTTTTAAATGATAAGAGAAAGAAGAAGCAAGAAGAATTCTGTTATCATGATGGTATAAGTGAATTTGCAGACTTCTTATCAGAAGGTAAAAAGCCACTTCATAAGCCTGCTTATTTTGAAGGCATTTATCCTGTAACAGAAAAGCATTCAATTGAGGTTGAGGTTGCATTACAATTCACTGAAACTTATTCTGAAACTATTTTATCATTCGTTAACAATGTTAAGACTGGTGATGGCGGTACTCATGTTACCGGTTTTAAGTCTGCCTTAACAAAAGCATTTAATGATTATGCACATAAGATGAATTTAATTAAAGCTAATGTTACACTTGATGGTTCTGATCTACGTACAGCTATGACTGCAGTTGTATCTGTTAGAATTGGTGAAGCATTACTTGAATTTGAAGGTCAAACAAAGGGTAAGCTAGGTACTCCTGCAGCAAAGACAGCTGTTGAAAATATTGTTGGTGAAAAATTAGGATATTTCCTAATGGAAAACAAGGAATTAGCTGAAGGTATTGTTGCTAAGGCATTAAGAGAAGCTCAAGGTCGTGAGGAAGCAAGAAAGGCACGTGAACGTGCAAGAATGGATCGTCACGAAAAAGCTGAAAGAAATATTAGTGAAAAGCTTGCACCTACAAGTGAAAAGAATAAAGAAATTAACGAATTATATTTAGTAGAGGGTGATTCTGCCGGTGGTTCAGCTAAGCAAGGAAGAGATAGAAAGTTCCAAGCTATCCTACCTTTAAGAGGTAAGGTTTTAAATACTGAAAAGGCTAATGCTGAATCAGCTTTAAAGAATGAAGAAATCGCAACAATGATTTATACAATTGGTGCTGATTATGGTGTTAATTTCGATTTAAAGAAATGTAATTATAAGAAAGTCATTATCATGACAGATGCCGATGATGATGGTGCTCATATTCAGGTATTATTATTAACATTCTTCTTTAGATATATGAGACCACTTGTTGAAGATGGAAGAATTTATTTAGCATTACCACCTCTATATAAGATTACAAAGCGTGGTAAGAAAGAAGAAATTCTTTATGCATGGTCTAATGAGGAAAGAGATAAAATTTTAAAAGAAGCAAAATGTCCAACTATTCTACAAAGATACAAAGGACTTGGTGAAATGAATGCGGAACAGCTTTGGGATACAACTATGAATCCTGAAACACGTACATTAGTTCAAGTTTCAATTGATGATGCCGCTGAGGCTGAAAATCAGATTGAAGTATTAATGGGTAATGATTCTGCAAGAAGAAGAGATTGGTTAGAAAACCATGTTTCATTCACATTAGAAGAGGAGGATAATGACTAATGGCTGCAAAAGATTTAAAAAAGAAATTAGACATGTTCCTCAATGAAAAATTTGAGCATTTAAGATTAGAAGAAGCACTAGGAGATCGTTTCGGAAGATATTCTAAATATATTATTCAGGAACGTGCCATCCCAGATGTTCGTGATGGCTTAAAACCAGTTCAAAGAAGAATTTTATATGGTATGAACGCATTACATGTTACATCTAATGCACCATATAAAAAGTCAGCAAGAATTGTTGGTGAAGTAATGGGTAAGTATCACCCACATGGTGACTCATCTATTTATGAAGCTTTAGTACGTATGTCACAATCTTGGAAAATGAGTGTACCTCTTATTGATATGCACGGTAATAATGGTTCACTAGATGGCGATGGCGCAGCTGCCATGCGTTATACTGAAACAAGATTATCTAAAAATGCTGAATATTTATTACAAGATATTGATAAAAATACAGTTCCATTTATTCCGAACTTTGATGATGAAGAAGTTGAACCAACTGTATTACCAGCAAAATTCCCTAACCTATTAGTAAATGGTTCTATGGGTATTTCATCTGGTTATGCAACATATATTCCAACTCATAATATTAATGAAGTAGTTAATGCTACTATCGCAAGAATTGATAATCCTGATATGACTGTAGATGATTTATTAAAAATCATGCCAGGTCCAGACTTCCCAACAGGTGGTATTGTTCAGGGTAAAGATAAAATTAGAGAAGCATTCCTAACTGGTACAGGTGGTGTAATTGTTAGAAGTAAATATCATATCGAAGATATGTCTAATGACGGTCAAAAAAGAATTGTCATTGATGAAATCCCATATGATACATTAAAGAGCCATACTGTTTCTAGAATGGAACAATTAAGAATGGATGGTAAGGTACCTGATGTTATTGAAGTAAGAGATGAATCAGGTCGTGATGGATTACGTATTTCAATAGATTTAAAGAAAAATGCTAATATTGATGCAATTCTTAATTTCTTCTTTAAGAATACTGATTTACAAATTAATTGTAACTATAACATGGTCGTAATTGCTAATCGTAGACCAATGCGTTTAGGTATATTACCTATTTTAGATTATTATATTGACCATCAAAAGGAAGTAGTTACAAACCGTACTAATTATTTACTAAACAAGAGTGAAAAGAGATTAGTTATTGTAAACGGTCTTTTAAAGATGATTGATATAGTTGATGAAGTAATTCATGTAATTAGACAATCTATTTCTAAGCAAGATTCTATTGATAACTTAGTTAAGACATTCGGCTTCTTACCTGAACAGGCAGAAGCAATTGTAATGATGCGTCTATACTCTTTAACAAGACAGGATGTTGATGCATTACTTGCTGAAAAGAAGCAGCTTGAAGAAAATATTATTGAATACAATAAGATTTTATCAAGTGAAAAGGAATTATTAAAAGTTATTAAGAATGAATTAAAGGAAATGAATAAAAATCTTCCTTGTCCTCGTCGTACTGTAATTGAGGATGAAGTATCTGATCTTAAGATTGAAGAATCAGCTTTAGTTTCAAAAGAACAAACTATGGTTTCTATTTCTAAGGAAGGATATTTAAAGAGAGCTACTTTAAAAGCATATAATGCTTCTAAGGTTAATGGATTAAAGGAAAATGATGCAGTTATTTATTTATCTGAAAATTCAACTCTTGATACTTTATTAATTTTTACTAATATGGGTAATTTTATTTACTTACCAGTATATAAAATTCCTGAAGCAAAATTTAAAGATGTTGGTACATTCATTTCATCTTTAGTATCTGTATCTGCAGGTGAAAAATTTATTAGAGTATTTACTATTAAGGATTTCAGTGATGCTTATACAGTACTTCTTGCAACAAAGAAAGGTGTAATGAAGCAAACTTTATTATCACAATTTAACGTGAACCGTTATACTAAGGCAGTTCGTGCTATGAAGGTTAGTGACGATGAGGTTGTTTCTGTTGATATTATTAAGAACCCATTAGAAATTATTGCAGTAACTAAGGATGCTGAAATTTTAAGATTCCGTGCATCAGAGGTATCTTTATATGGTACTAATGCCGGTGGTGTAAAGGGAATAAATCTTAAGAATAAGGATAAGCTTGTATCCGCATTCTATGCTAATAAGGAAGATGACATCTTATTATTAACTCAAAAGAATACAATAAAGAGATTAAGAGTAGATGAAATCCTACTTTCTAAGAGAAGCCATTCAGGTGTATCTTCAATTAAGAAGGTTAAATCTAACCCAACTGAGGTTGTAGATGCAATTAAGATGACTCCAAATCAATTTAAAGAACGTGTAAATATTCATTTAGTATATTTAAATGGTAATTTTGATATTAATGCAGGTGATCTAAAATATAATGTTGCAGATATCGGTAAGCAAATTGTTTTAGAGGATACTACAATTAAAGATCCTGAAATGTTATTTATTGATAAGCCATCAAAGGAAGACACACCTGTTTCACCAGACTACCTAGTTGAAATTAAACAGGATTTATTTAGTCAAGATTTCGGTATTGAAAATGAGACTCCAATAAAGTCTTCTGGTAAGCAAACAAATATATTTGATGAATTAAATGATATTCTTGAAAAAGAAAATAAAAAGGGTAATGATGATGCAAAGCCAAGAAATGAATTTGTATCTAAGCCTGAAATCGATGATAAAGACGATGAAGAGGATATGACCCTATTCAAGAAAATTACATTATTTGATGATTAATCATTAAAAAGCTCTATTTTAATAAAATAGGGCTTTTTCTTTATTTTAATGATAAAATATACGTTTTAGACTTAAAAATTGAAAATATGCGTAAATTTATAGATATTTTATATACATATATAATGTAATTCTTGTTGGTTTATATAATATATTCGGACAGAAAGGCTATGTTTATCTTATTTGCTTGAAATTCATAGATATTTTCTTTATAATATAATAGATAAAGAATATGCAACAGAATTCAGGTGATGGAATGAGCAAAATCAATGATTTAGAAGAACAGGACCTAGGTCCTATCAGCTTGGATGAAGAAGATTTAGCGGAAGTTATAATTCCAGAATCTACTGAAATTCAAAAAAAGAAAAAAAGAAAAGATGATGATGACACTCCAATTGTTTTAGATGAGGATGATCCTAATAACCTTCCTATAGCATTAGAAAGAATTAAAGCTGGATTGGTTGGTACCCTACTTATTAAAGATCAAATCAATAGACCTATGATAAAAAGGGATGATTTAATCCATTTTAGACAGTCAGTTAGAATTGAACGTGGAGACTTTGTATTATATTGTTCACATGATGAATATTTCATAAGACGTGTTATCAAATTTGAAGGTCTAAATATATATGTTGCTGGTGATGATGAAGCTGTTTATCATGTTATCCGTAAGGAAGATATAATTGCAAAGGGCATCGGTAGACAACGTGGAACTAAATATTTATCTTTTGCGTTAGATAAGAGAAAAAATAGATTTTATTTATTTAAGAAAATTAATATGGCTGGTATGAGAATTAAGAAGGTATTTAATTACGATGATGATCAAAACCAGATTGCATTACAAAACGCTATGGAAAATATCAAGGCTCTAGAAACAGAGAAGGTTCAACAAGAAAATACAGATGTAGTCGACTTCGATATGGATGCTGAATTAAAGGGATTCATAAACCCAGATTATTTAGCTAGAGAAGTTGAAGTTAATAGATCTAGAGAAATTTCTACTGTTGTTGATGCTGTTTATAATGAAAAAGAATTCTTGTTTGAAGAAAAGGTTAAAGATAATTCAGATGTTGAATATGTAGATGAAAATGGTAATCCAGTTGAAGTTGATGAAAATGGTAATCCAATTTATCTAGATGAAAACGGAAATAGAATTATGAATTACGAAGTTGTAGATGATGAATCTAATGAAAACCAAGAGGCTGAAGCATTAGAAGAGGCTCAAGTGGAATCTGAAGAGGAATTAGAATCATCTGAGGCTGATGATAATCAAGAAATTGAGTCTTTAGAAGAAGCTACTGAAGAAACTATATCTGAAGGAAATGATGCTAATACTCAAGAAGCTGTAGAGTCTAATGATGAACCAGCTGATGAAACTGCATCTGGGACTGAAGAACAAAAAAATGAATAATATATAGTAAATATAAATAAGGCTACCAAAATAGCCTTATTTTTTTTATGCTTAAAACAGGCAATTTCGAATGACTACATAGTTTTTCAAATGACATTATATAATAAAACAATGCTATTTAATTGTATGTAATACGAGATTGCTAAAAATGAATAATTATTATCAAAATTAAACTTTAGCCAAAAATGGAACTTAATATTTAAATATTAAATTAGAACTCATTAGTCTTTTTGACTAATAAAAAATAATTTCGAATATCAATCTTGTTTTAAAAACTAATACTTAAAATTATTATAGATAAAAAATAGTAATAAAAACTATTTTAAAAATCAAATTTTTTTAAGAGGTTATTAAACCAATTATTCACTATAAATTTTTTCTGAATGTGGTATAATATAAAAAATTAACTAGTTATAATTTATAATTATATTCTACATGTTTTGCGATAGAGAAGATTCTATATAAGGTGCTAAAAAAATATTTCAAAACACAAATAGTATTGAAAACTAGTTAAAGTGATTAAATAAAGTGCATTTTATATTTTTAAAAAGTACATAAGGAATAAATAACACAAAATGTTAGTTAGATTAAGTCTATTTATTATGTGAGATTATTACTTGTTATTTTATATTTATATAAAATATATTTTAAAAATCGCTAAAAATGATTGGGGTGATTAAATATGAGTTTTACCGTTAAATTATTGAATAAAGAAATAGTTCTTAATGAACCAAAAAGAGTATATGAGCTATTCGAGAATAAAGATTATAAATATCTTGCTTGTACTGTTAACGATGTTTTAAGAGAATTAGATTATCTTGTTTCATCAGATTGTGAAATCAAATTATTAGATATTACATCAACTGCTGGTTCAAGAATCTATAGAGCAACTTTAAGATATTTGATAATAATGGCATTGATGAGAATTGATCCTAAAGCAAGGATAACATTTAACTTTAGTGTTTCTAAAAGTATGTATGGTGAGGTAACAAACCTAAGACATAGTTTTGGACAGTATGATTTAGATCAAATAAAAAAAGAACTTGATAATATTATTGCATCTGACCTTCCAATTATAAGAACTACAATTTCAAAAGAAGAAGCTTATGAGTATTATAAGAGTATTGGTTGGGATGATAAGGTAGATATTTTAAAATATCGTGAAAGTGACACAGTGCATATTTATGAGTGTGATGGATTTAAGGATTATATGTTTGGTTACATGCTAAAATCAACAGGATTTATTAAAGCTTATAATCTTAGATTATACTCACCTGGTTTTATATTCCAATATCCTAGAAGTGAAAACAATGGTGAAATACCAGAATTTAAGGATGAAAGGACATTTAGACAAAATCTTAAAATTGCTGGTAATTCAATTAAGCTTACTAATACTGACACAATTGCTAAAATAAATCATCTTGTTGAAGCTGGTAGAGCTTTAGAATATATCAACATTAGTGAGGCACTAATTTCAAGACAGCTAGTCGAATTAGGTAATGAGATAGAACGTGGTAAGGATGAAATTAGATTGATTCTTGTCGCAGGTCCATCTTCTAGTGGTAAAACAACTTTTACTAATAGACTTAGAATTGAACTTATGTCTAGAGGTATTAATCCGTTAATGATTTCAATGGATGATTTTTATAATAAACCACAAGAGGCGCCACTTGATGAATTTGGAAAACCTGATTTAGAACATATCAATGCATTAAATCTTGAGTTATTTGATGAGACTATATTAAAGCTAGTTTCAGGAGAAGAGGTATCTCTTCCTAAATTTAATTTCGAAACATATGAAACAACATTCACTAAGAAGGTTAAATTATCTCATAAAACTCCAATATTGATTGAAGGTATCCATGGCTTAAATGATAGAATCGCACCATCATTACCTTCAAACTTCAAATATAAAATATTTGTATGCCCTGTTGTGCAATATAAAATTGATGATCATACACCAATTTCTATTTCTGATGCTAGACTTGTAAGAAGAATAGTTAGAGATCATGAATTTAGAGGTGCATCTGCAGAAACAACCTTAAATATCTGGCCTTCTGTTAGAGCAGGGGAATTTAAGTGGATTTATCCATATGAGGATAATGCTGATTTTGTATTCAATACTGACTTAGGATATGAACTTTCAGTTCTTAAGGAGTATGCATTACCACTATTAGAAAAAATACCTACTACAAGTGATTGCTATATAGACGCAAATAGATTGATAAAATTCTTAAAATATTACCTTCCGATAACATCAAAATGGGTTCCATGTAATTCACTTTTAAGAGAATTTATTGGTGGTTCTATATTCTACACCGATGATAAATCATAAATAAACGGGCTAAAATTGCCCGTTTTTTTAATTTTTGTTTATAAAATCATATTGTGATGATTGAGGATAATTAAAGCCCAAAAATAACCATTATTAAACAAATTCTTCTAAATTACCTCAAATGAGTGGAAATGAGTAAGTTTAAAATTGAAATAAAACTATGTTTTTGATATAATTATATTGCAATTTTTTATAAGATTTTAGAGGTGAATTAAGAGATGAATTGTTTGGAAAATATCAGTCGTATAACATTCTCTCCTCAGTTAGTAAAAACATTGACTGAATTATACACTTATAAAGGCAAGGATTTTTTCTACGAAAAGCAGCTTGCTGATTATATGAAAGGCATAGTGCAAGATACTATTGAAAAAGATGCAATTTATGCTGGTAAAATATTTGGACTTAATGTTAAAGAAAACAGAGAAAGATTAGTTGTTGTAAATGACTCTGAACCAAAAACAAAAGATGAAAAAATGCTAGCGAATCTAAAGAAGATTTTTAGAATCGTACAAGATAAAGGCGAAGAATTAACGATTGATGATAATGAATTCTTAAAGCTTTCAAATATCATATTCCAGGATGTTAAAGATATTAACTTTAAAACAAGACAAGTTGAGAATGAAAAAGCAGGCTTCTTGGAGAATAAAAAGAATGTATCAAACCGTGATTTATTAGCTAAAGAGTTAAAAATGTATAAAGACATTATTAATGGCAAAAAGGTAGAGGATACACAAGCTATCACAAACCTATATGTGGATTTGTTGCATACAGATATTTTCACTGAACATAATGATTTTATGGCTTTGATGATAGAATATTGCCTACTTTTTAAGTCCAGATTTAATGTGTTTAAATATATTAGTTTCTTTGAGTGTTACTACAACAATTTGAAAGAGTTCCAGACTTATACAGATGAGGCTGGATTCAAGTGGGAAACGGGATTTGCAGACACTCAAAATTTAAATGGTAAGCTTATTGAGATAATGATTGATGGTTATAAAGAAACTGAAGCTATGCTTGAACGCAAGAATTTTGATCATGGTACAGGTAAAAAAGATACAGTAATGTCAGCTATTATGCACCTACCTCAAACGTTCTCAAAAGCCGATGTCAAAAAGGCATGTCCTAGATTCTCTGAATCGACTATACAACGTGCATTAATTGAACTTAGAGATGAAGGAAAAATTAAGCCAAATGGAACAGGCAGATCGGCATCATGGACAAAGATAGTTCACAACGAACAGTTCCAAAGCTCATATAATCAAATGACAATAGAAGAACTTCTAAACGGTCAAAATAATTAAAAAAATACTAAAGGCTCATATGAAAATTATGAGTCTTTTTTGTTTTCTACATAAATACAAATCTAAAAATAGTATAATTCAAGGCGTTTTATAGGCGAAAAGAAAAATTTCGACGTTTTTTAAAATGTACATAAATAATGACACAAATTGAAAATGACAAAATATGCAAATAAAAAGGAATGATTTGGTAGGTTCTATATGGATGCAATGCTACATAAATTGAGTGTATTATTTGAATCTATATATATTGTGCTAAAAATAGCTATAAATATATAATATGACATTATTTTTGCGTATTTTATTAAATATACATAAATAATGACACTTAATAAAAGTAAGCGTTTTTATATATACAAAAAACCAATCATAATATGTTCCTATAATAACTGGATTTAGCCTTTATATAAGGGAAAAAAGTCTGAAATAGCATGAAAATTATGAAAAACTATGAAAACGCTATACTATTTTGACTAGATCAGCATATGAACCCCTTCAACCAGGAGAGAAGAAGTAGAAGAAGAGTACCTTTTTAAATCCTTCGCTTAAGACCTCTTGGGGTTGGCTGTGGCTCCCTCGCTTAAGCTCAGAAGTGGAATTTGAATCGAAATGGATGATTATGAAGAAGCAACTTTTTCGTTTTGTTGTCAAAAACAAAGAAATGCGTTAAACATAGTCAAAACATAGTAGAAGAATTAGTTTATTTGACTAAAAACGCCTAAAATACCCCAAAAAACATAGTCAGATAGTGTTTTTGACTATATTTCAAAGCATATTTCAAGGTTTCTAAAAAAGTAAATAAGTTATCATAATATATATTATGTTAACCAACATAATAATCAATAACGATGGGGGTTTGCTTGATTTTGTGAATAAGTGATTTTTAAACATAGTCTTCTAATCTCAAAAGTACTGCTGAAAAATGTGATTTCTGCCACATTTTTAGCTCAGACAAATCGAAAAAACGATTTTTGGATGATTATAGAAGATTTTTGGATGATTTCACGCGTTGCTTTCAAGTCAGATTAACCCAAATGGACATGTTCATGGGGCGTTTTTGATTATAAACTACCTCATTTTGTTCTTAAATGACTATGTTTTGCTAACTTCGCTTAAAAAATAGGGTCATAGAAAATACCCTATGATTCTGTACGAAATACATATAAGTCTAGATCTTTATAAAAAAGCTACTTTAATTTAGTTATTCCTTCTTTTGATTTAATTTTGTAGAAAAAGCACATTTTATCTTATAGTGATATCTCAACAACTAGTTATCTAAACTAGATTAACAACGAAAATTATTTGCTTTTTTTTCAAGAAAAATTCTTTATTGAATGTTGAAAATTTAGATTATAGATTATGTACTTTTTACCTTTGATTTCGTAAATAATTTTTCCTTAACTTATCTAGTTTTTAAAACTATATACAAATTGAAATTTTTTCTTTTTCTTCTGTTAGGTTCTTTTTAATGTGTTTTTTGATGTGTATGTATTTTGAAAACAATTTTGTTAATATTCTTTTTTTGAAACTGTAACTATTATTCTGAATTTTATAGTTATTGCTTATCTATTATTTATTTCTTTTTCTTATATATTCTTTTTCTTTTCTTATTATATAATTCTTCTCTTTCCTATTTCTTTATCTTGATATTTAGCTTTCTTTATGATATTGAAATTTTTATCCAACGGCTATAAAAAGACATGAACGATTAACGCTCAATTGGATCTTTTTGAATTCATTTTCTTATCTGTTTTTTGATGCTGATTTTGAGATTAGGAAAAGGATAATTTTTTAACTTTTTTCTTTTGGGATTCTTACTTTTGACTACTGCTTTTGTAACATGATTTTTAAACTAAATAAGAACTCTTTCTAATGATACATATCATTACGCTTCGATTTTTATATGAAATGAATAGAAGATTTTGATGCATATTCGATCTTCGATTCGTTACAATGAATACTAACATTTTGTTAGTTTTTTTAGTGTTGATTATGCATATAATTATCTATCTCGTTTTGTCATAAAAATTAGCATTTTTTATAATGAAAAACCATATTTATTTTTAAATTGTATCTAATTACTTAAACAACATTAATTTGATTATAATATTCTTTTAACTTGTTTTTAAAACTAGTTGTGTGCTGAAATTTTTTGACTATTATGTGCTGCTTGATAGTACTTAAAGCTATATGCTTTTTGACTATTATTTGAACGAAAATCAGGCGTAAAAATCATAGGAAATTTTGATGCTTTATTATGCTTTCGTAAATTGATTATACTTAACTTAAAAGTTAAGAGGAATCTTTTTGAGATACAATAAAATGCGTTATTCGCAATGTCTAAAGGAATATTGAAATCTGATTAAAATAGCATGCTCCAGGAAACTTTTTTAGTCATTTAAATTTGTACTTTTTTTATTGGATGGATATCTCACTCTGTGATAATTTAGAGAACTTAATCCATGAATCTGTTGGTGAAAAATGCATTATTTTTTTATGATCTATAATTTGCTTTTTTGCTTAAAATGAATGCTAAAATTTTGTGCTTATAAATAAAACACTTTTATAGTTGATTTTTCCTAGATTTTTTTATAGAAAATTGCATTTGTCTTTAATGCTTGCATTAAGGCTTAAAAAAATGTTTTCTTTTGTGACACCATTTTTCGATTATTTTTTGCTTTTTTTACTTGGGACAAATGATAAATCATTTTAGTTTGATACTACTTCTGAGAACTTAAAAAAAGCACTTAAAATTGATAAATTTTCGTTAAATAAGTTTATGAACTTGAATTCTAAATGAACACTTTAAATCTGGAATTAATGCTTATTTTCTTCTTTTTAGATTTTGATTTGCTTCTGCTTTTTTTTATTCGGTTTCTAAATAGTTGGTGCTTTTGTAAGCTTCTTTTTGTTTAAATTTAAGCCTTAAAATTTGCCGTTTTTTGCGTTTTTACTATATTCCTTAGTGTTTGATTGTATATCTGTTTTAAAGCTAAAAATAAGAAAAAATAAGCATACTTTTTGATGCTAATCTTTTTATTTTGTTTTGCAAGTAGTTTGTAAAACTTCTTGTGTCAATGAATTGTAATTATTAAATGGTTTCTAAAACTAGATTGATTTCGAAATATTTTTTTGAGGGATGACCTGTATAGCTGATAGAGTATTTTGCTATATTGTTACCATATAATGGTAAGACATAGGGAATTTATTACGCATCGAAATATGATTTTGAACACATTTATATGTCTCGATTTGTCTCAAATAATGGCATATAAGTGATAATTTACAATTATTTCAACTTTAAAGTAATTTTGGATATTGTGATATTTGGTATTTATACATTTGTGTAGTGATTATAAAAACTAGTTTGATAATCGAAATTATCTATTTTTTGTAGTATGATTTCAGATATCTTTTTACTTAATATTTAAATATTAAAGTGTTAATTTGCTGCTTTTTGATGATATTTTTATACATATAGTATTTTATATAAGTATATGGAATATTTATTATTTAACAAAATAGTATTAAAAACTAGATTAATAACTGAAATATAAAAAAATTATTATGTATTATAAATAAAAAAATCACCCACTTAAGTGAGTGATAATACATATTATTTTGTTATTTCTTTTAAGAATGATATTCCTATTCCTGGATTTTTTACTTTAAAATTTTCTGCGATAGTTGCACCGATATCTGCAAATGATGTTCTTAGGCCTAATGATCCATGACTAATTTTATTATTATATACTAATAGTGGTACATATTCTCTTGTGTGGTCTGTTCCTTTCCATGTAGGATCATTTCCATGGTCAGCTGTTATAATTAATAAATCATCATCTTTTAGTTTTTTTATTAATTTTGATAGCTCTTTATCAAATTCCAAAATAGCATTATGATATCCTAAAACATTTCTTCTATGACCATATTTTGCATCAAAATCAACTAAATTAGTAAAACATAATCCTATAAAGTCTTTATTTAATAATTCTAGATTCTTTTCCATTCCATCATTGTTAGATATTGTTTTAATTGAATCAGTTATACCCATACCATTAAATATATCATTTATTTTACCTATAGCTATTACATCATAACCATTTTCTTTTAGTGAATCTAATACTGTTTTTGATGTTGGTGATACTGCATAGTCATGTCTATTTGGAGTTCTTGTAAAAGACATTTTATCTTCTCCAATAAATGGTCTTGCAATTACTCTTCCGACCATATATTTTTCATCCATACATATTTCTCTTGCTATATTACAGCATCTATATAATTCTTCTAATCCAAAATATTTTTCATGAGCTGCAATCTGTAATACAGAATCCTCTGATGTATACACAATCATAGCACCACTTTTTATAGATTTTTCTCCAAGCTCTTTTAGTATTTCAGTTCCTGATGCTGCATAATTTCCAATTATATTATGTCCTGTTTTTAGAATTAACAAATCTATTAATTCCTTAGGGAAACCATTTTTAGTAAAAGTTTTGAATGGCTTTATAGTCTTTATTCCCATCATTTCCCAATGTCCTGTTAAAGTATCCTTTCCAACTGATGCTTCATGACACTTACCATAAAAACCATTTTTTGGTTCTATCCTTTTAACACCTTTAATATCTTCGATATTACCAATTCCAAGTGATTCCATTTCTTTAATATTTATACCATTTAATTTATCTGCAATATGCTTAATTGTATTTGCTCCATCATCACCATAATTTATGGCCTCAGTATCAGAACCAATTCCTAATGAATCACATACAATTAAAAAAACTCTTTTAAATGTCATCATCTTCACCTCTTTTTGCAAGTGGGTGAGTTTCATCATACATTTCTTTAAGTCTAGATTTATCAATATGTGTATAAATTTGTGTTGTAGATATATCCTCATGTCCTAATAGCTCTTGAACAATTCTTAAATCAACACCACCCTCAAGAAGGTGTGTTGCAAAGCTATGTCTTATAGTATGTGGTGATATATTTTTAGTTATACCATTATCTATAGCAAGCTTTTTAATATATTTAAAAAAGCCTTGTCTAGACATTTTTTCACCTTTATAGTTGAAGAATAATAAGAAAGTATTCTTATCCTTCATTAATATAGGTCGTGCGTGTTCAACATATTTTCTAACATATGAAACAGCCATATCTCCTATAGGTACTAATCTTTCCTTATCACCCTTACCAATAACTGATACATATTTTTCTTTTAGATGTAATTCTCTTACTGTTAAATCTAATAATTCAGTAATTCTTAATCCTGCTGCATATAATAATTCCATCATTGCTCTATTTCTAATAGATAAAACATCCTCTTGATCTATTGATGAAATCATTTTATTTATTTCATCCTTTGATAAAACAACAGGTAGTGGCTTATCAGGTTTTGGATTATCAATTAGCAATGCTGGATTGTCTCTTATATTTTCTTCTTTACATAAATATCTATGAAAATCTTTTATTGCAGTTATTTTTCTTGCAATAGATGTTTTACTTAAATCCTTTCTTTTTAATGATTCAATATATCTTAATATATCCTCTCTTGTTATTTCAGAAACATCATTTATATTTTCATATTTTACTAAAAAATCTTGATATTGTCTTAAATCAGATATATACGCATTGACTGTGTTTATAGGAGAACCCATATCATCTTCTAAATAGAATTTAAAGTTAGATATTTCATAAAATTCTATTTTATTTTCATCTTCTTTTTTTCTCATTATACAAACTCCCTAAATGCAACATTAGCTAAAAATAATTTATCAGGTTTAATTTTTATCTTATCCCCATTTATTTCTATAATGTCCTTTTTTAATAGTCTTTCTATTTCATCTTTGAAATCAGTTAGTAAATCATTTTTAAATAATTCAAAATATTTATTCTGGCTTACACCATCTACTAATCTTAATCCCATCATCATAAATTCTTTCTTTTTATCGATATTTTCGATTTTTATTGAATCTATGATTACAATATCATTTTCTAAATAATCTTTCATTTTTGAGCAATTTTCATATCTTATTTCAGATAAATACCCTGCCGCAGCCAAACCACAACCTATATATTCTATACAATTCCAATATTTTAGATTATGTAATGAATAATATCCATTTTTAGCAAAATTAGATATTTCATAATGATGGTATCCCATGTTTTCTAATTCTTTTTTTATGTAATAATACATATCAGCAACTAAATCATCATCTGGGAGTTTTAATAGGCCTTTATCATATTGGTATTTAAAAACAGTTTTATCTTCTAAAATTAATGAATAATATGATACATGAGTAATATCAAGTGATTTAATGAAATCTAAATTATTTTTAATATCATTCATATCCTCATATGGGAATCCAAATATAAAATCACAATTGATATTATTGATTCCAAAATCCTTTAGCAGTTTTATTGAGTCAATTACCATTTTTTTATTATGACTTCTATTAATTAATTTAATTGTTTCTTCTTTTATGGATTCTATTCCTAAAGATACTCTTGTAAAATTATATTTTTTTAGAAGCGCACATAGGTCATATGTTATAAGCTCTGGATTTAATTCTATTGTTGATTCTTTTGAGTTTTTTAATACATCATCAATAGATATAAATATTTTTTCTAAAAGCTCTAAGGATAGTGAATTTGGAGTCCCTCCGCCTATAAATACTGTATCTATTTCTTTAAAATGTTTCTTATATGATGAGATTTCTTTTATAAGCTTAGAAACGTATTTAGTTTTTATACAATCAGAAGATACCATTTTAGGAAAGTCACAGTAGCTACAAATATTTTTGCAAAATGGTATATGTATATATAAGCCCTTCATATTTTTATGCTCCTTACTATCAAAAATTATAACATATTATGTAAACCAGAAAAAGAAAAAAATAAAAGAGATAAGGAATATCCGTATCTTTAAAATCTTCAGTTGGTAGGTTGTTAATTTAAAGAAAAGCTTCAATTCTTCGGTTGGTAGGTCGTTAAACAATTTAGGAGTACAAAAAAAGATATCCCTAATCTATAATGTAATTGCTAGATAACACTATGGAAAGAAGGGATACCCGTAAATAATTATAATCCATATGATGATATTTTCAAAGATGAACGTATCATCATTGAGTCTAAGGATACTTTTGAAAATTTAATTATTTTTAAAGCTTATTTAAAACCTAAAGATGAATATATTTGTGATGTATGTAAATCAAAACATATAATCAAACATGGTTATTACTATAAAAATATTTTAGATAAAGTATTCCCAGATTATAAAACAAAGTTTATATTAAAAATTCATAAATTTAAATGTAAAAACTGTTCACATATATTTCAAGATTCTACTTCTATTATTGAACCTAAAAAATCTATTTCATCTCATCTAAAATTGCTTATTTTAAATGATCTTAAATTTGATGTTTCATTATCAACTATAGCTGCTAAATATAATTTATCTGTTCAATCCGTTTATAATATTTTTGAAAGTTATGTATCTATTGAAAGACATAAACTTACTGATGTTGTATGCATTGATGAATTCAAGAATCTAAAATCTCAAAGTGGTAAATATGCTGCGGTTCTTCTAGATCCAACTAGGCCTAGAATAATTGATATTATTGAATCTAGGCGTTTAGAAACATTAAATGACTATTTCTTCAGCATTGATATAAAGGAAAGAGATAACGTAAAATATTTCATTTCTGACATGTACGAATCATATAGAACTATCAGAAAAACTTTTTTACCAAACGCTATTCATATTATTGATCATTTTCATTTTGCTAGATATGTTTATGATGCTTGTGACAAAGTTAGAATAAGAATCATGAACACTTTACCAAATAATTCTAAAGAATATAGATTACTCAAAAAATACTGGCATCTTTATATTAAACCATCGTCAGATTTAGAGGAGTATCATCAGTATAATCCTTATAGAAAATGTAAAACTTTTACTTCAGAAATAATTAGCGATTATTTATCCATAAATCAGGATTTACAATATGCATATGATTTGAAAGAACAATTTATTGATAAAGATAAATCAATACATTTTGAAACCAGAGCTAAAGAATTAAAAGAAATCATAGAATTATTCAGAGACTCTGAATTTGAAGAGTTTATTACAGTTAGTAAAATGTTTGAACGTTGGTTTGATGAAATAGGTAATTCTTATATTCGCTTTGGAGATAGACGACTAAATAACGCTTATCTTGAAGGCAAAAATAATAGAATTAAAGAAATCAAAAAAATATCCTATGGTTGTAACAGCTTCTACTATTTTAGAAATAGGATAATGTATGTCATTAATGGTGATGAACCTATAGGAAGAGTTGATATTTCTAAAATACCAAGACTAAAAAGAAAATAAAAAAATATGTGTTATTTAGCAAAAAGAACAGATTCATTTTGAACCTGTCCTTTTTTACTTTTTTCTTAAATTCTTTAGTTGGTTGGTTGCTCTAACAACCTACCTACCAACCGGATTTTTTAAAGAATC
>JAEELJ010000079.1 GCA_016288855.1 Acholeplasmatales bacterium | reverse complement strand
CATGATATGGCATATATTGATTATGCAAAGAGTGGTATTTTAGGTACTAGAAGAAATATTAATTTATATAAGAAGCTTAATAAGAATGCAATGGCTATTATGGCATTCTCTTGCTCTAAGACTTTAGCTTTATATGGTGTTAGAATTGGTGCACAGGTTGCAGTATCTAATGATAAGAATAATATTATTGATTTTGATAAGGCTGCAAAATTCTCTTCACGCTCTAAGTGGAGTAATTCTACAAACCTTGGCGCAAACCTACTTGCAAAGATTGTTTCTAATGATGAATTAAGAAATGATTTTGAACGTGAATTAAAAGAAGCACAGGATATGCTTATTGAACGTGCTAATATCTTCTTAAAGGCATCTAGTGAAGTATCACTTAAGACATTGCCTTTCTCATGTGGATTCTTTGTAACAATCCCATGTGAAAAGCCTGAAGAAGCATATAATTATTTAGTTAAAAAGAATATTCATATAATTCCAATGGGCAAGGTATTAAGAGTTGCTATATGTAGTGTTTCTAAGGAAGAATGTATGGCTTTACCTAAAGCAATTAAAGAAGCTCTAGATAAGACTCAGAAGTAAAAGTATTAACAATAAATTTTTAAGATCTAGGAAAATCTTTTCTAGGTCTTTTAACGCTTTATGGAGGTGTAAAACATGAATTTATTTAAATATCTTAAAAGCTTAAGTGAATTTAAGCCTATTAATGAAGATAAGCTTAATATTAGTCAAACACCAGAAGGATATAATGAGCTTTTAATCGCAACAGATTTTTATAATAATGATAAGACTATATTTGTTGTTACACCTACCCTATATTTAGCTCAAAAATATTATGATGATATATCTAATTTAGTTGATAATCCAGATGATGTCTTATTTTTCCCTAATGATGAATTAATATCTGCAGAAATGATATCTACATCAGGTGATTTCTTATTTGAAAGAATTGAAACTATTTATACATTATTAAAGGAAAGCAGTAAAAAGATAGTAATTACTAATATTCATGGCGCAATCAAATATGAAATGTCTAAAGAAAAATGGCTTGATTCTATTTTTGATTTAGAAGAGGGCAAGACATATGATATTAAAGCATTAACAAGAAAGCTTGATTCAATAGGATATAAGCATACATTTTCAACTAATACTACAGGTGAATATTCACGTCGTGGTGAAATTGTTGATATATTCCCATTAGGATTTGATAAGCCTGTAAGAATTGATTTCTTTGATGATGAGATAGAAACAATTAAATATTTTGATACTGATACTCAAAGAAGTAATGAAAGGGTTAAGAAGATAATGGTTATGCCAGTATCTGAATTTATTTATAATGATAAGGAATTAGAAATAGCAAAATATAAGCTTAATGAATTTAAATCTCAATTCGAATTATCTCAAATAGAAGAGGATATGTATGAAAGAGATATAGAAGCTTTAACGTTGCATTCTGATTTATCTAGAATGAGTAGATATTTATCTTTATTTGATGATACTCATACTAATATTTTTAGCTTTAGCGATAATAAAAAGATTTATATAATTGACCCTGTAGGTGTTAAGGATTCATATATGAATTTAAGAAGTGACCTAGATGAATATTGTACAAGAATAAGTGGATATTCAATGGAACACTTAGATTTATTTATGGATGTTAAAGAAATATTATCTATGGCTAATATTAACATTGAAGGCGTAAAGAGTATGCCTAGTGTTGATTTTAGCCCTAATGTTAAGAATATAGATAATTATAATTCTAATGAAAATAAAATATTAAATGATTTAACTGGATATAGAAAAGCAAAAACATTATTGTTACCTATATCAAGAGCCGATAGAATTAAATCATTCCATGAGGTTTTAGGTGAGGATATTATTTTCTTAAGAAATGTTAAGGATAATCAAGAAATATCTAGTGGATATTATAATTATGTTTTTAAATTTATACCATCTATTAATCTTATAGATTCTAATGTTATTATCATAAATGACCAAACATTATTTGATATAGAACATAGAGAGAAAAAAGCTAAATATAAATCAATATATAAGAATGCAACAAAGATTAGTCATTATGAGGATTTAAATATTGGTGACTATGTTGTTCATTATGATTACGGTATTGGTGTTTATAAAGGAATTAAGACATTAAAATCAACTGGTAATATAATGAGAGACTATATTTATGCGGAATATGCAAATAAGAGTGCATTATATATTCCACTTGAAAAATTTAGTGACTTAATGAAATATGCTGATAAGGATACTGAAGGTGTAATATGCCATGAGATCGGTTCTGCAGCATGGGCAAGAGCTAAAGCAAGAGTAAGAAATAGATTACATGATATTTCATCAACATTAATTAAGCTTTATGCTGAAAGAAGTGAAGCAAAGGGATTTAGTTTTCCGCCTGATTCAAAGGAACAAATCGAATTTGAAAATGACTTCCCTTATGAAATAACACCAGATCAAAGAAGAAGTATTGATGAGTGTAAAAGAGATATGGAATCTGATAAGCCTATGGATAGACTTATTTGTGGAGATGTTGGATATGGTAAGACAGAGGTGGCACTGCGTTTAGCATTTAAGGCAGTAATGGGTGGTAAGCAAGTTGCAGTACTTGCACCAACAACACTTCTTGCAAGACAGCATTATCAAACATTTAAAAATAGAATGGAAAATTATGGTGTTAGAGTAGAGCTTTTATCTCGTTTTGTTAAGCCTAAGGAACAAAAGGTAACAATTGAGGATTTAAATAGAGGTAGTGTTGATGTTGTAATTGGTACACATAGATTATTATCTCAAGATATTAAATATCATAATTTAGGCTTATTAATAGTAGATGAGGAACAAAGATTTGGTGTAACTCATAAGGAAAAGATAAAGGAATTAAAGGTTAATGTTGATTGTATTACATTAACTGCAACACCTATCCCAAGAACATTACAAATGTCTATGATGGGTATTAAGGATTTATCTATGATTGAAACACCACCAAAGAATAGATATCCAATTCAAACTTATATTGTTGAAAGAAATGATAGAATTATAGCTAACGCAATATCAAAAGAGCTTGCAAGAGGTGGCCAGGTATTCTATTTATATAATTTCACTGAGGATATAATGGAGGTTGGTGCTAAAATACAATCTATTGTACCTGAGGCAAGAATTGGTATTGGTCATGGTAAATTAAAAAGAGAAGATCTAGAAGATGTAATTAATGGATTTATTGAAAAGAAATTTAATGTTTTATTATGTACAACAATAATTGAAACGGGTATTGATATGCCTGATACAAATACTTTAATTGTTCATGACGCAGATAGATTAGGATTATCTCAAATGTATCAAATTAGAGGTAGAGTTGGTAGAAGTAATAAAATTGCATATGCATATTTAATGTATACACCTAATAAGAAGCTAACCCCTGAGGCAGAAAAGAGATTAGATACTATCAAAGAATTTAATTCATTAGGATCTGGTTATCAAATTGCAATGAGGGATTTATCTATTAGAGGTGCTGGAGATATATTAGGCTCTATGCAATCTGGATTTGTTGAAACAGTTGGTATGGATGTTTATTTAAAAATATTAGATGAGGAATTACATCCAAAGGAAGAAAAGAAGGAAGTAAGTGATCCATCACTTTCTCAACCAATGGTTAATAGAACTATTTCAAATACATATATTAATAATGATTATGAAAGAATTAATATGCATAAGAAAATAGATAATCTTAATACTATTTCTGATTTAACTGATTTAGAATTAGAATTAGTAGATAGATTTGGCCCTATTCCAGATGATTTAGAATTATATATGTATGAAAAGCTAATGCAGCATATGGCTAAGGCTTATGGAATATATAAAATTATTAAAGGAACTGATACAATTAGATTTGTATTAAAACCAGAAAAGAATAAATATTTAAATGGCTTAGAGCTATTTAGATTAGCTTATGAAGCTAAATTAATTTCATTAAAAGAACAGATGAATCAAGAGATTGGATTAAAAGAAATTGTATTTACACTAGATATAAGAGGGAATGAGCTTAAAGCTTTTAAAACAATGTGTAAATATTTTGAAAAAATTGAAAATATTTAAATCTATGAAACTTTACAAAAAAGTCCAAAATTGCTATAATTAATTTAGGATTATATAAGGGTAAAAGTTCGATAATTTAGGAGGAATTTTTATGGCAACAGTTAATGTATCCGTTGCGGGAAGAAAAGATAAATCTAGTCCTATGAAAAAACAACCAGTGGCTAAGGTCAAGGTTAAAAACGAAAAGGAGGAGGAAAAGAAAGTGGCAACTACTAAGAAGAAGGTAGCAACAGGTGTTTTAGCATCAGCTCCAACAGGTGCAACTAAAGAAAAGATTAAAGCTGAAAAGCAGGCAGCAAAGCCAGCTGGAAAAGCAACACCTAAAACTACTGCAAAGGCTCCTGAAAAGCAGGCAGCAAAACCAGCTACTACAGCTAAGCCTGTAGCTTCTAAGGAAGTTAAGGCGGCTCCTAAGAAGGCTGAAGCAGCAACATCTACTAAGACATTATATCATGTATCAAAGCGTGATAATGATGGTAGAGAATGGAAAGTATTCATTCAGGGATCTAACAAGGTAATTAAGTTATTCCCAACACAACAGCAAGCCCTAGATTATGCTAAGCAGCTTTGCGCAAACAAAGATGATGGATCTATGGTTTACCTACATGGCCTAGATGGCAAAATTAGAAAGTATTAATATTGGTTAGAGCTGGATGCATAATGCATCCAGTTTCTTTTTCTTTTAATATATTATTAATTATTGTAAAATTATTATAAGGTGATAATTATATGAATTTTGGAATAATAGGATTAGGTAATATTGCAAATAAATTTGCAAAAACATTAAATGAAATGAATGAAAAATTATATGCAGTTGCATCAAGAGATATTAATAAGGCAAAGGAATTTAAAGAAAAATATAATTCTTTAAAATATTATGGTTCTTATAATGAATTATTAAATGATCCTAATATTCAAATAGTATATATTGCAACACCAAATAATATGCATTATATTAATTCACTTGAGGCTTTAAAATGCGGTAAAAATGTAATATGCGAGAAACCATTTACACCAAATCCTAATGAAGCTATTGAATTATATCAATATGCAAGGGCACATAATTTATTTATTATGGAAGCATTATGGATTGAATTTTTACCTTTATATAAAAAATTAGATGAATTATTAAATAATAATATTATAGGTGATATTAAAGATATCAATGTATCATATGGATTTGATACTAATGATATAAGAAAGAAAAGAAAA
This sequence comes from Acholeplasmatales bacterium, assembly GCA_016288855.1. Taxonomy (GTDB): domain Bacteria; phylum Bacillota_I; class Bacilli_A; order Acholeplasmatales; family Anaeroplasmataceae; genus Anaeroplasma. The sequence goes on along the minus strand of JAEELJ010000079.1, from coordinate 44,400 downwards.
TTTGATTCAAATCTTGCAGGTGGAGCATTACTAGATATTGGAATATATAATTTAGCATTTATCGATATGATAGCTAAATCTGAATTATTAGGCTTTAATTCAAAATATGAATTAAATGAATATAATACTGATAATTATAGTGAAATATATCTAGATTATTCTAATGGAATTAAAGCTAAATGTATTACATCTATTGGAAAAGAAATAAAACGTGAAGCATATATAAATGGAACATTAGGTACTATTTATATTCCTGATTTCCAACAGGCAACTTCATTTACTATAATAAAAGAGGATAGAAAAACATATGAATTCCCATTTGAAATAAATGGATTTGAATATCAAATAAGAGAAGCTATATATTGTATAAAGAATGGATATAGTGAAGCTATTACATATAATTCAAGTAAATCTATTAATTTAATGAAGTTATTATATGATATAAGAATGAGCTGGAATATGAAATTTAGCTTCGAATAAAAAGGGTGAGATAATTTATGGAAGCAGTATTAGGAAGTCTAATGCAAAAGCTTGATAAAAAAACACAAGATAATATTAAAAGTATTACTTTAATGGAAACTGCTGGCAAAAAAATGGCAGATATAATTTTAAAATATTATAGTCCTAAGAGTGTATTACTTTTATGTGGTAGTGGTGGTAATTCAGGTGATGCGTTAGTTGTTGGAAGAATATTATTAGAAAAAGGTATTAAAGTAAAAGCATTTATTAAAAGTGAAATAAAAAATACTGATGCAAAAGTAAATCTAGAATTATTTAAGGGAGATATTATAAATAATTTAGATGAATTATCTTCTTATGATCTCATAGTAGATGGCTTATTTGGTATAGGATTATCCAGAGAATTATCTAATGAATATATAGATATAATTAATAAAGTTAATAATAGTGGTATTGATATTGTATCACTTGATATTCCATCTGGAATTGATTCTAATAATGGATTATCATATGGGGCCTATATAAAAGCCTCTTTATTAATTACAGTTGAATATCCTAAGGTTGGTTTGTTCTTAAATGATGGTATTGCATCATATAAGAGATTAGAAATTATAAATATAGGTATAATGCATACAAATGATACTATTAATATATTATCTATTGAACAATTTAGAGGCTTATATAAGGAAAGAATGAGAAATACGAATAAAGGTTCTTTTGGTAAGTCATCAATTGTTGCAGGATCTATAAATTACCCAGGAGCATCCCTACTTTCATATAATGCGTTAATATCATTTAAAATGGGTGTTGGATATCAAAATTTATATGTTATTTCATCTTTATATAATATGTATGCATTAGTACATCCAGAAATAATTACTAATAAGCTTAGCGAGGAAGATGGACATATTAAATATAATGAAGAAGAATTAAATGATATAATGAAGCATTCGGATTCAATTTCTATTGGTATGGGAATGAAGGTTTCTTCTGATTTATATAATAGTATTAAATATTTATTAATGAATTATGATAAGACTTTAATTATAGATGCTGATGGCTTAAATTCATTATCTAAATATGGAGTAGATATCTTGGCTAATAAAAAGTGTAAGGTTATATTAACGCCACATCTAAAGGAATTTGAAAGATTAAGTGGATATAGTGTTAATGAAATAAAGAATGATTCAATTAATATAGCAATAGAATTTGCAAGAAAGTATGATATTACATTAGTATTAAAATCACAAACCACAATAATTACTGATGGTAATAGATTAAGCATTAACATTAGCGGTAATAGTGGTCTTGCGAAAGCAGGAAGTGGAGATTCACTTGTTGGTATATTAAGTGGAATATGTGGTTATTTTAAAGAAAATGATATTTTTATTAATGCATGTCTGGCTTCATATATGCTTGGTAGAATAGCTGAAAAGGCAAAAGAAAAATTAACTGAAGAAGCAATGACTATAAGCGAGGCTGTATCTTTTATCCCTGATGTTATAAAAGAGCTAAAAGCCGCGTAATACATATATAATATATACGTGCGCATGCGCGTAAGGAGACTTTAGGGTCTCCTTTTTTAGTGGCAAAAATCTCTTTTTAAAATTATTAAAAATAATGCTTGCATCTATTATACTGGAGTGGTATAATCGATATTGGCCCGCCATGGGTAAAGCAATGAAGTGGAAGGTTGTCGGCACACCGAAGAGCGTTGTCATACAGTGTCCGGGTTATTTCCACAGAGCAAATGTCTATACGTAGATTATAGGCGAAAGGAGAATATTAAAATGGCAAAAGAAAAAATCAAAATTCGTTTAAAGTCTTATGATCACAGATTATTAGACCAGTCAGCAAAGAAGATTGTTGACTCAGTAAAGAAAGCAGGTTCAGTAGTTAATGGTCCAATTCCACTACCTACAGAAAGAGAAATCTTTACTATCTTACGTTCACCACATGTTAACAAGGACTCTCGTGAACAGTTTGAAAGAAGAACTCATAAGAGATTAATCGAAATTGTGGATCCAAATCCACAGACAATTGATGCTTTAATGCACATTGATCTACCTTCTGGTGTAGATATCGTATTAAAGAAGTAATTAAAAATTTAGAAAAAGAAAGAGGAAAAAAACAATGGCTAAGGGAATCTTAGGTAGAAAATTGGGCATGACTCAAATTTTCGACGCAGCTGGTAATTTAATTCCAGTTACTGTCATCGATTGTTCTTCAAATGTTGTATTACAACAAAAGACAGTTGAAAATGACGGATATGTTGCTGTTCAGGTTGGTTGTGAAGACAAGCCAGAAAGACTTGCTACAAAGCCAGAACAGGGTCATACAGCTAAGGCTGGCACTGCTCCTAAGCGCTTCATAAGAGAATTCCGTTTCTCAGAAGCAGAAGGAAATGAGCTAGTATCTTACACTGTTGGCCAAGAAGTTAAGGTTGATATATTTAACGCAGGTGACGTTATCGACGTTACTGGTACAAGCAAAGGACATGGTTTTGCTGGTACAATTAAGAGATATGGACATCAACGTCAGAGAATGACACACGGTGTTTCTGCATCTCATCGTGAAGTAGGTTCTATGGGTGCTATTAAGGGTAACCTTAAGGGTAAGAAAATGCCAGGACACATGGGAACTGTTACAGTTACATTACAGAATTTAACAATTGCTAAGGTAGACACTGAAAGACAGTTAATCTTAGTTCGTGGAAATGTTCCAGGACCTAAGAAGAGCTTCGTAGCAATTAAGACTGCTGTTAAGCAGGCTAAGTAGGAAGGAGATTAATCATGTCAAAGATCGCAGTATTAAGCCAAGAAGGCAAGAAGGTTAAAGATATTGAATTAAATGATTCAGTATTCGGACTTGAGACAATTAATCAGCAGGTTATCTACGACGTAGTTAATTGCCAGAGAGCTGCTATGCGTCAAGGTACTCATGACACTAAGGAGCGCTGGGAAGTTTCAGGCGGCGGAAGAAAGCCTTGGAGACAAAAGGGAACAGGACGTGCTCGTCAAGGTTCTATTAGAGCTCCACAGTGGGTTGGCGGAGGTACAGTATTTGGACCTACACCAAGAAGCTATGCTTTCAAGTTAAATAGAAAAGTTAAGCAGTTAGCTTTAAAGAATACATTAACTTATAAGGTAAATGAAAAGGCCTTAACAGTTGTTGATTCTATTAAGTTAGATGCTATTAAGACTAAAGATTTCATTAAGTTCTTATCAGCTATTAAGGTTGAAAACACAAAGACTATGGTAGTTTGTGCTCCTGAAGAATTCGATGAAGTTATCAATCGTTCAGCAAGAAATGTTGCAGGCGTATTCTATACACCGGCTAACAATGCTTCAGTTTATGAAATTCTTTGCTACAAGAATTTAGTATTAACAGAAGCTGCAGTTGCTTACTATGAAAAGGAGTTGAACTAATATATGACTAAAATTTATGATATTATTCAAGGTCCAATCATTACTGAAAAGTCAATGAGTTTAAAGGAAAACTTCAACAAGTACACTTTCAAGGTTGCTAAGTCAGCTAATAAAGTAGAAATCAAGAATGCAGTTGAAGAAATTTTTAAGGTAAAAGTTCTAAGCGTTAATACAATTAATGTATTACCTAAGCGTGCTAGAGTTGGTCAGCATGTTGGTTTCAAGCCAGCATACAAGAAGGCTATCGTTAAGCTTGCTGATGGTAACAAGATCGACGCTTTTGAAATCTAATAGGAGGATTTATTAACTATGGCAGTTAGAAAATATAAGCCAACTACAAATGGTAGAAGAAACTCTTCAGTTTCTACATTTGAAGAAATAACAACTGATACTCCTGAAAAGTCATTATTAACAAGCCAACATATTAAGGCTGGTAGAAATAATACAGGTCGTATCACAGTTCGTCATCAAGGTGGTGGCGTTAAGCAGAAGTATCGTATCATCGACTTCAAGAGAAATAAGGATGGTATTCCAGCAACAGTTAAGACTATTGAATACGATCCAAACAGATCAGCAAACATCGCATTATTATTCTATGCAGATGGTGAAAAGAGATATATCTTAGCTCCAAAGGGTTTAAAGGTTGGTGCTCAGTTATTATCTGGCGAAAAGGCTGATATTTTAGTAGGAAATGCATTACCTTTAGGAAATATTCCAGTAGGTTCTGTTATTCATAATATTGAACTTCATCCTGGTAAGGGTGGACAGCTAGTACGTAGTGCTGGTACATCTGCTCAAATTCTAGGTCGTGAAGGAAAATATGTTATCATTCGTCTTTCATCTGGCGAAGTTAGAAAGATTTTATCAACTTGCAAGGCTACAATCGGTGCAGTAGGTAACGAAGAACATGAATTAGTAAGACTTGGTAAGGCTGGTAGAGCTCGTCATATGAATCAACGTCCTGAAGTTCGTGGTTCAGTTATGAACCCAGTAGATCACCCACATGGTGGTGGTGAAGGTAAGGCTCCAATCGGACATGCTCAACCTATGACTCCATGGGGCAAGAAGGCTTTAGGTGTTAAGACACGTAAGCATAAGAAGGCATCAAATGCGCTTATCGTACGTAGAAGAAATGGTAAGTAATAAGGAGGAGACTATATGGCACGTTCAATTAAAAAGGGACCTTTCTGTGATGAAAGCTTATTAAAGAAAGTTGAAGCACAGAAGGATTCAAAAGATAAAAAAGTTATTCAAACATGGTCTCGTAGATCAACAATTTTCCCACAATTCGTTGGGTTAACAATTGCCGTTTATAATGGCCGTACACATGTTCCAGTTTATGTAACTGAAGATATGGTTGGACACAAGTTAGGTGAATTTGCTCCAACTCGTACATTCAAGGGACATGATGCAGATGATAAGAAGGTAGGAAACTAATATGGAAGCTAAAGCAATTGCAAACACAGTTAGAATTACTCCACGTAAGGCTCGTTTAGTTGTAGATCTTATCAGAAATAAGGATACAAATGAAGCAAAGGCTATCTTAAAGTTCACAAATAAGCTAGCTTGCGAGGCAGTTATTAAGGTTTTAAACTCTGCTATAGCAAATGCAGAGCATAATTATAATATGGATGTTAATAATCTATATGTCAAAGAAGCATATGTTACTGATGGTATCAGAATGAAGAGAATGTTACCAAGAGCTAAGGGTCGTGGAGACGTTATCTTAAAGAGAAGCTGCAATATCACAGTAGTTGTTGCTGAAAAAGAAGCACCAAAGGCTTCAGCTAAGGAGGAATAGTAGATGGGTCAGAAAGTTAGTCCTATTGGTATGCGTGTTGGTATCATCCGTGATTGGGATGCTGCATGGTATGCAGAAAAGCCACAAGTTGCCAATCTATTATTAGAAGATTTAAAGATTCGTGATTATTTAAATAAGGTTTATGCAAAGGCAGCACTTGCACGTGTTATTATTGAACGTGTTAGCGGTGCAAACAACAAGGACCGTGTAAAAATCACATTATTCACTGGTAAGCCAGGTGTAGTTATCGGACATGATGCTGAAACTAAGAACGCAGTAGTTAAGCAGTTAGGATATATTACAAAGAAGGACATCGTTCTTAACATTGTTGAAGTTAAGCGTCCTGAATTAGATGCAACATTAGTTGCTAGATCAATCGCTGAACAATTAGAAGCAAGAGCTTCATTCAGACGTGTTCAGAAGGTTGCTATTCAAAGAGCATTAAAGGCTGGTGCTAAGGGTGCTAAGACATTAATTTCTGGTCGTTTAGGCGGCGCTGAAATGGCTAGAAGCGAAGGTTATAATGAAGGACAAGTTCCTCTACAAACTCTTCGTGCAGATGTTGATTACGCTGTAGCTGAAGCTCATACAACATATGGTAAGCTAGGTATTAAGGTATGGATCTATAAGGGTGAAGTATTTGACTTCCAACCAAGAGAAATCCTTGACAAGGCTCAAAAGAGAGCTCCTAGAAAGCCTATGGATGGTAAGAAGCCAGCAAAGAGAGCTGCTAAGCCAGCTAACGAAAATAGCTCTAACAAGGAGGATAAGTAATTATGTTAATGCCAAAGAGAACAAAGTTCCGTCGTCCACATAGAGTTTATTTCCATGGTAAGGCTAAGGGCGGTACTGATTTCGCATTCGGTACATATGGTTTAGTTGCAACTGAAGGCTGCTGGTTAACAAATAACCAGATTGAAGCTGCCAGAATTGCAATTACACGTAAGATGGACCGTCAGGGAAAAGTTTGGATTAAGGTTTTCCCTCATTTAAGTAAGACACATAAGCCACTTGCTGTACGTATGGGTTCAGGTAAAGGTTCACCTGAGTCTTGGGTTGCAGTAGTTAAGAAGGGCGTTATCTTATTCGAAGTTGATGGTGCAAGTGATGAAATTATGGCTGAAGCATTACGCTTAGCTTCTCATAAGTTACCATGCTCAACTAAGATTATTAAAAAAGTAGGTGACGAGCAATAATGAAAACAACAGCACAATTAAAGGACATTCGTAAGATGTCTGTTGAAGAAATCAATAAGAAGATTGTTGATTTAAAGGAAGAATTATTTAATCTTAAGTTCCAAGCTGCTTTAGGTAATATCGAAAAGCCTGCTCGTATGAATGAAATTAAGAGAACAATTGCTAGATTAAAGACAGTTTTAACTGAAAAAGAAACTGCTAGCAAGGCTAACTAATAGGAGGAAGACAACATGGAACGTAATAGTCGTAAATTTTTCACAGGAACAGTTGTTTCTGACAAGATGGACAAGACAATCGTAGTATCAGTAGATACATTCGATGTTGACAGAATCTATAAGAAGCGTGTTAAGAAGTCAACTAAATTTCACGTTCATGATGCAAACAATGAAGCTAAGACTGGCGACATTGTAGAATTCATGGAAACTAGACCACTATCAAAGACTGTAAAGTACACTTTAGTTAAGATAGTAAAGTCAGCTGAAACTATTTAATAGTTTCTGAAAGGAGGTACTATCAATGGTTCAACAGGAAACAAGATTAGCAGTTGCCGACAATAGCGGCGCTCGTGAATTATTAATTATTAAAGTATTAGGCGGAGCATTACACAGATATGCATCAGTTGGTGATATCGTTGTTTGTTCTGTAAAAGAAGCAGCACCTAACGGAGCTGTAAAAAAGGGTGATGTTGTTAAAGCTGTTATCGTAAGAACAAAGTTTGGTCTTTCTAGAGCAGATGGTTCTTATATTAAGTTTGATGAAAACGCAGCTGTACTTATTCGTGAGGATAAGACACCACGTGGAACTCGTATTTTCGGACCAGTAGCAAGAGAATTACGTGATAAGGATTTTATGAAGATCGTTTCACTTGCTCCCGAAGTACTATAAGGAGGTAAAATCAGATGCAGATTAAAGCAGGAGATACAGTAGTAGTTATCGCTGGTAAGAACAAGTTCACAGTAGATAAGAAGGGTAACAAGACTCAAACTACTGGTAAGGTTTTAAGAGTATATCCTAAGACTAACAAGGTATTAGTTGAAGGTGTTAATATTGTTAAGAAGCATCAGAAGCCAACTCAAGCCAACCAACAAGGTGGTATTATTGAAGTTGAAGCTCCAATTGATGCATCAAACGTTATGCTATTAGACCCTAAGACAAACAAGCCTACTAGAGTTGGTTATAAGTTTGTTGAAAGCAAGGATGGCAAGGTTTCTAAAGTCAGAGTTGCTAAGAAGTCTGGCGCAGAGTTAAAGTAATCTAGGAAGGAAAAAGGAAAATGAATCGTTTACAAGAAAAGTATAACAATTCAGTTAAGGCTGAATTACAAAATAAGTTCAATTTCAAGTCATCTATGCAGATCCCTAGATTAGACAAGATCGTTATCAACATGGGTTGTGGCGATGCTGTTGAAAACTCTAAGGTATTAGATGATGCAGTTGAGGATTTAACAATTATCGCTGGCCAAAAGCCAGTTGTTACTAAGGCAAAGAAGTCAATTGCTAACTTCAAGTTACGTGAAGGTATGCCAATTGGTGTTAAGGTAACATTAAGAGGAGAAAGAATGTATGAATTCTTTGATAAGCTAGTTTCTGTAGCTCTTCCTCGTGTTCGTGACTTCCATGGTGTTAATCCAAATGCCTTCGATGGTAGAGGAAACTACACTTTAGGTGTTAAGGAACAGTTAATCTTCCCTGAAATCAATTTCGATAAGGTTAAGAAGATCCGTGGTATGGATATTGTTGTTGTAACAACAGCAGCAAACGATGAAGAAGGCCGTGCATTATTAACATTAATGGGCATGCCTTTTAGAAAGTAGAAAGGAAATCAAAATTATGGCAAAGACATCAATGGTTGTAAAGAATCATAGAAAACCTAAATACAGTGCTCGTGAATATACACGTTGCGAAAGATGTGGTCGTCCACATGCAGTAATCAGCAAGTTCAAGCTATGCCGTATTTGTTTCCGCGAATTAGCATACAAGGGTCAAATTCCAGGCGTTAAGAAATCAAGCTGGTAATTAGCCAAGAAAGTGAAGGAGGAAATACTAATATGACAGATCCAATTGCAGATATGTTTGTACGTATTAAGAACGCAAATGCAATGCGTCGTGAGACAGTTGAAGTTCCAACATCTCAATTCAAGTTAGCTGTTTTAACAGTTATGAAGAATGAAGGATACATCGCAGATTTCACATCTACAAATGATGTAAAGAGCGTAACAACTATCACATTAAAGTACAATGATAAAGAAAGAGTTATCAAGGGAATCAAGAGAATTTCTAAGCCAAGCTTACATGTAAATGTTAAGGCTGAAGAACTTCCAAAGGTTTTAAATGGACTTGGTACAGCAATTATCTCTACTTCAAAGGGCGTTATGTCTGATAGAGAAGCTCGTAAGCAGAAAATCGGTGGAGAAGTTGTTGCTTACATTTGGTAATTAAACGCCAATAAAAATAAAGATTTATATTTAACAACTTTAAAATAATAAAAATTTAAAATAAACATTGCACAAATAATAGGAGGTGTATTTATGTCTCGTATTGGTAATAAGGCAATTAGCATCCCTGCAGGTGTTACTGTCAATGTTGCTGAAGGTAACGTTGTTACAGTAAAGGGCCCTAAGGGAGAATTAACTGCTACATTCAATAGCGAACTTGAAATTAAAGTTGAAGCTGGTACAGCTGAAGTTAAGCGTCCAAACGATACAAAGCAGATTAAGGCTCTTCATGGAACTACTCGTGCTTTACTACATAACATGATTGTAGGTGTATCAGAAGGATTTACAAAGCAAATTGATATCGTCGGTGTTGGTTACCGTGCTCAGGTATCAGGCAAGAAGTTAAATATCTCTGCTGGTTATTCTCATCCAGTAGAATTCACAATCCCAGAAGGATTAAAGGTTGAGTGCCCTAAGAACACTCAAATCAATATCAGCGGTGCTGATAAGCAGGCAGTAGGCCAATTTGCAGCTGAAATTCGTGAAGTACGTAGACCTGAACCATACAAGGGTAAGGGATTCAAGTATTCTGACGAACATATTCGCCGCAAGGAAGGTAAGACTGCTAAGAAGTAGTTGAAAGGAGTGCTTATAAAATGATTAAAAAGACATCTAAGAACGTTTCTCGTCAGAAGAGACATTTAAGAATTCGTCAGACTATCAAGGGTACTGAATCTAAGCCAAGATTAAACGTTTATCGTTCTAACGCTCAGATTTATGCTCAGGTAATCGATGATGTTAACGGAAAGACTTTATGTAGTGCTTCTTCACTAGATAAAGAATTAAATTTAAAGAATGGTTCTAATGTAGCAGCTGCAACTGAAGTTGGTACTTTAATTGCAAAGCGTGCATTAGCATTAAAGATTGACACTGTAGTATTCGATCGTGGTGGTTACATCTATCATGGTAGAGTAAAGGCATTAGCTGAAGCAGCTAGAGCTGCTGGCTTAAAGTTCTAAGGAGGTAAATATTCATGGCTGAAGAAATTAAGAATGAACAGGTTAAGGAATTAGAACAACCAGAGTTCGAAGAAAGAGTTGTTACAATTAACCGTGTAACAAAGGTTGTAAAGGGTGGTAGACGCTACCGTTTCGCTGCATTAGTTGTAATCGGTGACAAGAAGGGTCACGTTGGTTTCGGTACTGGTAAGGCAACAGAAGTTCCTGATGCTATTAACAAGGCAGTAGAAGAAGCTAAGAAGAATCTTGTTACAATTGCTACAGTAAACACAACTATTCCTCATGAAGTTGTTGGTAAGTTTGGTTCAGGATATGTTGTCCTAAAGCCAGCTGCAGCCGGTACCGGAGTTATTGCCGGTGGTCCAGTTCGTGCCGTAGTTGAATTAGCAGGTATTACTGATATCTTATCTAAGTCACTTGGCTCAACAACACCAATCAATGTAGTAAGAGCTACTATTGAGGGATTAAAGAATCTTGAGACTGCTGAACAAGTCGCTGCTAGACGTGGTAAGACAGTTGAAGAAATCAGAGGTTAATCAATATGTACAAGATTACATTAGTTAAGAGTTTAATCGGCCGTAAGCCAAACCAAGTTGCTACTGCAAAGGCACTTGGTTTAACTAAGATCGGTCAAACAGTTACAAAGCCTGAAAACGACGCTATCAAGGGACAGATTATTACAATCGCTCACCTTGTTAAGGTTGTTCAGGAATAAGAGGAGGTACCAGACATATGTTAAATGAATTAAAGCCAGTTAAGGGTGCAAGACATTATAAGAAGCGTTTAGGTCGTGGTATCGGTAGTGGTTTAGGAAAGACTGCTGGTAAGGGTACTAAGGGTCAGAATTCACGTTCTGGCGGAGGAGTTAGACCTGGTTTCGAAGGTGGTCAGTTACCTTTATTCCAACGTTTACCAAAGCGTGGCTTCCATAATCACTTTAGAGTTGAATATGCAGTTGTTAATGTAGGACAGCTAAATGACTTATTTGATGAGGGAGCAGTTATCGATGTTGATGCTTTAATCGCTAAGGGATTCTTCAAGGATTCTAAGGACGGTTTAAAGGTATTAGGCAACGGCGAATTAACAAAGAAATTTACAGTAAAGGCTAAGAAGTTCTCTGAATCTGCTAAGAAGGCTATTGAAGCTGCTGGTGGATCAGTTGAGGTGATCTAGTTGCTTACTAAGGCAAAGCAAATCTTAGGCAATAGGGATATTGTCTTAAAGATTATAATTACATTTCTAATTTTGCTTGTTTTTAAGGCAGGAACTTATATTCCTGTTCCTTTAATGGATACAAATTATATTAAGACATTAATTGCATCTACAGATTTCTTAACAGTATTGAATGCATTCTCAGGTGGAGGACTTGCTAACTTCTCTATTTTAGCATTAGGTATTTCACCATATATTACTGCATCAATCGTTGTTCAGATGCTTCAAATGGTTATTCCAAGATTAAAGAGTTGGGCCGAAGAAGGAGAAGCTGGTAAGCAAAAGATTAATAGAGTTACAAGATATACAACAATTATCGTATCTCTAGTTCAAGCTTTACTTATCATCTTCAGCTTAGGTTCTACTCCAGATGATATTTTAGGTAATACTTTAATTAAGTATAATAACATGTATTGGGTATTCTACTTCTACATGGCATTAGTAATTACAGCAGGTTCAGCTTTCACTATGTGGTTAGCTGACCTAATTACTAGACATGGTATTGGTAATGGTTCTTCAATGATTATCGTTGCAGGTATCATTTCATCAATTCCAACTATGTTCTCAGTATTATCAACTAAATATTTATCAAATCCAAATGGATTAAATATTTTCTTATATATTTTAATCATTGTATTATATGTTGCAATGATTCTAGCTGTTGTTTTCTTTGAAGGTGCAGTTAGAAAGGTTCCTGTACAGTATGCAAATCGTCAAGCTGGACAACAAGGATCTAATATTCCAATCAAGTTAAATTCAGCAAATGTTATTCCAGTAATCTTCGCTTCAACAATACTTTCAATTCCACTAACAATTATTGGTGTATTAAATTTATCAACAAGTACATCAACACCTGCTTATTGGATTAATCAAGTATTCTCAACAAGCGAACCTATTGGTATTGCTTTATATGTATTATTGATAATTTTCTTCAGTTTCTTCTATTCATTTATGCAGGTAGATCCAGAAAAGATTTCAGACAACCTTGAAAAGCAGGGTGCATTCATTCCTGGTTATAGACCTGGTGAAGAAACTAAGCAACAATTATCTAAAATGTTATTTAGAATTACATTAATTGGTTCAGTTTATCTAGCAATAGTTGCACTAGTTCCAATTATTGTAACAAAAGCCTTTGGCTTCTCATCAGCTGATGGTTCATCTTCAATTGTAGTTGGTGGTACATCTCTAATTATCATTGTTGGTGTAGCTATCGAAACATTTAAACAAATTGAAACTCAATCTGAAACTAAGGATTATAAGGGTTTCTTAGATTAGGAGATAATTCATAATGAAATTATTAATTATGGGTAGACCCGGTGCAGGAAAAGGAACACAAGCTGCAAATATAAAGGATTATTATAAGATTCCTCATATTTCAACTGGTGATATGTTCCGTGCTGCAATCAAGAATCAAACAGAACTTGGACTATTAGCTAAGAGCTATATGGACAAGGGTGGACTAGTACCTGATGAAGTTACAATCGGTCTAGTTAGAGAAAGACTTGCTGAAGCTGACTGCAAGAATGGATTCCTATTAGATGGATTCCCAAGAACAGTCGCACAAGCAGAAGCTTTAGATGAAATCTTAAGTGCTAATGGTATCAAGTTAGATGCTGTATTAGATGTAAATGTACCAGCTGAAAAGTTAATTAGACGTATGGTTGGTAGAAGAGTATGTAAGACTTGCGGTGCTACATTCCATGTTGAATTCAATGCACCAAAGGTTGAAGGCATTTGTGATAACTGTGGTTCTCCACTTATCCAAAGAGCTGATGATACTGAAGCTACAGCTAAGAACCGTCTTGAAGTTTATGATAACCAAACAGCTCCATTATTAGATTTCTATTCTAAAAAAGGTATTTTAAAAACAGTCAATGGTGATCAGCCATTAGATAAGGTTTTTGAAGACATTAAGGAATCTTTAAAGTAATTTTGAGGTTCAGTTTCATAAAAATTAAAAAAATTTTGCAAAAGTTTCTTACTTCGTAAGAAAAAGAAACTTTTTGCAAAATGTTGTAATACATGGTATTCCTTTTTAGATAAATAGGTGTTATAATACTTAATTGCCTTGCTATAAGGAGTATCATGTTGATTCAGCATAGTCCATGCTGATTTTTAATGTTTTATATATGTAACAATATATAATTTGTTGTGATCAGTATACTGGTCTTGTGTAGATTAATTTGTATGGAACTACACATTAATGAATTAGGAGGCTTATTCTATATGGCAAAAAAAGAAGATGTTATTGAATTAGAAGGCATTGTTGAGGAAGTTTTACCCAATACACAATTTATAGTAACATTAGAAAACGGTCATCAAGTAAATGCACACGTTTCTGGTAAAATCCGCATGAATAACATACGCATTTTACCAGGTGATAAGGTAACTATTGAGTTATCACCATACGATTTAACACGTGGCAGAATTACTTACAGACATAAATAAAATGGAGGAAATTAAACATGAAAGTTAGACCATCAGTAAAACCCATTTGTCCTAAATGTAAAGTAATTAAGCGTAAGGGACGCGTAATGGTAATTTGTGAAAATCCAAAACATAAGCAGAGACAAGGCTAAAAAGTAGGAGGTTAGAAGAAATGGCTCGTATTGCAGGAGTAGATATTCCAAATGAAAAAAGAGTTGTTATTTCATTACAATACATCTATGGTATTGGTGAAACTACAGCTGAAAATATTTTAAAGAACGCAGGAGTTTCTGAAGACATCCGCGTTAAGGATTTAACTGAAGAACAATTAAGTAAGATTCGTTCTGAAGTAGCTAAGATTAAAGTAGAAGGCGACTTAAGAAGAGAAGTTGCATTAAACATTAAGAGATTAATGGAAATTGGTTCATACAGAGGTATGAGACATAGAAGAGGCTTACCAGTTCGTGGACAGAATACAAGAAATAACGCACGTACTCGTAAGGGACCAAAGCGTACTATCGCTAACCATAAGAAGTAAGAGGAGGAAATAGAACACTATGGCACGTAAAGTTACAAAGAAGCGTGTGAAGAGAAATACCCCAGTTGGTGTTGCTCATATTCACTCAACATTCAATAATACAATCGTTACTATCACTGACCCACAGGGAAATGTAATCTCTTGGTCAAGTGCTGGAGCATTAGGTTTCAAGGGTAGCCGTAAGTCAACTCCTTTCGCTGCACAGATGGCTGCTGAAGCTGCTGCTAAGTCTGCAGTAGACCAAGGCGTTGCAAAGGTTGATGTAACAGTTAAGGGTCCAGGACAGGGCCGTGAAGCTGCAATTCGTTCTTTAACAGTTGCAGGTCTTGAAATTACTTCAATTTCAGATGCTACACCAGTACCACACAATGGTTGTCGTCCACCAAAGCGTCCTCGTGGATAGGATTATTTTGGAATTTAGAAGTTTATAATTTAATATTTTAGTAATTAGTATTAAAGTTTTATAAAAAATCAAGGGAGGCCCATTAATGAAAGATTTAAAATTTGAAAAACCAAATGCACTTGTAGAATACGAAAGCGAAGACAAGAGCGTTGGTAAATTTGTTATCACACCTCTTGAAAGAGGCTTCGGTATTACACTAGGAAATGCTATTAGAAGAACTCTATTATCATCTTTACCTGGTGCAGCATTCGTTAACGTAAAAATTGACGGGGCTCAACATGAATTCCAAAATGTTGATGGAATTGTTGAAGATGTAATTACAATCATTCTTAACTTAAAGAAGGTTGTTTTAAAGGTTGATTCAGATGACCCTAATTATTCTCAAAGTGTTGAGATTATTAAGGATGGCGAGGGAGAAGTTACAGCTGCAGATATCGTTCATGATAATGATGTTGTAATTTGTAACCCAGATCAGCATATTTGTACACTTGCAAAGGGTGGACATCTTCATATGCAACTAACTATCCGTCGTGGAGTTGGTTTCGTTTCATCTGTACAAAATAAAGAATATCTTGAAGATCAGGATTATAAGGATGTTGATGGTTGGATTTCAATTGATTCAATCTACACTCCTATTGAAAATGTAGCATTTAACGTTGAAAAGACAAGAGTTAAGAACGTTAATGTTGCTTCATTTGATAAATTAACTATTGAAGTTACAACTGACAAGTCAATTACTGCAAAGGAAGCTATCGCTATGGCATCTAAGATGATGATTGATCATTTAAATGTTTTAGCTGGCTTAAATGAACAAATTGCAGGTACTGATTTTATGGTTGAAACTGAAGATGACAATCAGAAGCATACAAAGGATATGACAATTGATGATCTTGAAGGATTATCAGTTCGTTCTTATAACTGCTTAAAGAGAGCTGGCATTAATACAATCGGTGAACTTTCTGAAAAGACTGAAGAAGACATGATTAAGGTTCGTAACCTTGGTAGAAAGTCTTTAAAGGAAATTAAAGAAGAACTTGAGAAGTATGGCCTAAGCTTCAAGAAAAATTAATTAAAGGAGAAATAAGCAACATGGCATATAGTAGACTACGCCGTAGCTCAGATCAGAGAAAAGCATTATTACGTGATTTAGTAACTGATTTAATCTTAAATGGTAAGATTGAGACTACTTTAACAAAGGCAAAAGAATTAAAGAGACTTGCTGACAAGATGGTTACATTAGGAAAGACTAATACATTACATTCTCGTCGTCAGGCAGCTTCATTCATTCGTTTTGAAAAGGATGAACAAGGTAATTATGCATTACAGAAGTTATTCAATGAAATAGCTCCTAAGTTTGCAAGCCGTAACGGTGGTTACACTCGTGTAATCAAGACTGGTTTCCGTCGTGGAGATTCAGCTCCTATGGCAATTATCGAATTTGTTGACTAATTGTTATTAAATTGACCTAGATTTTCTAGGTCTTTTTTATTATTTTTAATTATTTTTTTCTTTGTCCTACATTTGTCTACATACTCTATTTATAATTGTAATTGTAAATAGTGGAAGAAAGTTTACTGATTTTATCTTTTTAAGAAAAGATTAGCGTTTCCTCGCTAAAAAACAAAACCATAAAAGAAATAAACAAGACATCCAAACAAATTTAACCAATAGTTAAACTCAATAACAAACAAAACAATCTAAATCACATTAACAAAAATACACGAAAATATAGCTGGAATGACCCTTTGTCTTGTTGGGGTCTTTTCTTTTTCTCTTTGAAATAAAATTATCTATGTTATAATTGATTAGGAGTAGTTGAAATGGAGGTATTTATGAAGCTATTTGATTTAACAGGAAAAACAGCAATTATCACAGGAGCAAACACAGGACTTGGTCAAGCTATTTGCGTAGCTTATGCAGAGGCTGGTGCAAACATTGTAGGTGTTGCAAGACGTGATTGCGAAGAAACTAAGGCTTTAGTTGAAAAGGTAGGGGGAAAATTTGCTGAGGTTAGAGCGGATTTATCTTCTACATCAGTTATAAATTCTATTATTGAAGGTGCCGTTAATGCGTTTGGTAGTGCTGATATTTTAGTTAATAATGCAGGTATGATTTTAAGATGCGATGCAATAGATGTTACAGAAGAAGATTGGATGAAGGTTATTAATGTTAATGAAAATGTAGTATTCTTCTTATCACAAGCATTTGCTAAATATAATATTTTAAATAAGAGACCTGCAAAAATAATTAACATTTGTTCAATGCTATCTTATCAGGGTGGTATAAGAGTTCCAGCATATACTGCATCTAAATCAGCAATCTTAGGCCTAACAAGAGCCTTATGTAATGAATGGGCACAATATGGCATTAATGTTAATGGTATTGCTCCTGGATATATGGAGACTAATAACACTAAGCAAATTCAAGAGGATAAGGATAGATATGAGGCTATCTTAGAAAGAATTCCACAAGCACGCTGGGGTAAGCCAGAGGATTTAATGGGTGCTGCTATATTCTTAGCATCTGATGCATCTAATTATGTAAATGGTTTTACTATCGCAGTTGACGGTGGTTGGTTAGCTAGATAATTTTATATTTTAAATGGTACGAATAAAATCGTGCCATTTTTGTTTTATAATGCTTCAAATTTCATTTATTTTTTGATTTATTAAGAATATAATATAAATATGAGTTTACAAGATAAAAACTAAAAATATTATGAATTTAGGTGATAGTGTGTTTAATAAGCATGATATTAAAAGAAATCAATTTATGCTTACAGGTCCTTTTAAAAGAAAAGGTTATGATTGGTGGTGGCATAGCTTTACTGCAATAAATAAGAAAACAGGTATAGAAAAGCCATTCTATATTGAATTTTTTATTTGTAACCCTAGCCTAGCAAGTGATAATCCTACATTTGGACAGTTAAAAGAGAATAAAGAAAAAGGTATTAAGCCTTCATATTTAATGGTTAATGTTGGATGCTGGGGAGAAGATAGCTGCCAGCTTCATAGATTTTTTTCATTAAAGGATATTAAAATAAATAAGAAGGCCCCATATTCTATTTTGGCTGATGATTGTTATTTATCAGAAACCGAAACTAGAGGTAAAGTTTTAGTGAAAGATAGTATTAATCATCCTGAATGGATGTGTAATGATGGCCTAATAGAATGGGATTTAAAAATAGATAAAAAGATTGCATTTAACGTTGGTTATGGTGCATCAACATTCTTTAGATTTATAAAAGCATTTGAAATGTATTGGCATGCAGAAGGTATGAAAACTCTATATAGTGGTTCAATATTTTACAATAATGAAGAATATATTGTGACTAAAGAAAGATCATATGGATATGCTGATAAAAACTGGGGTAGAGGATTCACTTCCCCTTGGGTTTGGCTATCTTCAAATAACCTTTATTCTAAATTGCAAAATAAAAAGCTAACTAATTCAGTATTTGATATTGGAGGGGGGAGACCTAAAATCTATTTTATTCCATTAAATAGAAAGCTTTTAGGTGCATTCTATTATGAAGGTGAGGAATTAGAATTTAATTTTTCTAAGTTTTGGACGAAGCCTAAAACTATATTTAGTGAAGAAGAAACTAATGAATTAGTAATATGGCACGTTACACAAAGTAATAGAAAATATAAGATAGAAACTAACTTTAGTTGTAAAAAGAAGGATATGATTTTAATTAATTATGAATCACCAGATGGAATGAAGCGTCATAATCATTTAAATAATGGTGGTAATGGAACAGGTAATATAAAATTATATAAAAAAGAGAAGAAAAATTGGGTATTAATTGATGATATTGATGTATCTAATTTAGGCTGTGAATACGGTGAATATGATAAATAATAGAAAAGAGAACTTTTGTTCTCTTTTTTTATAAAAAATATCTATATTAGGGGTTTATGAAAACGCTTTTAGGTGGTATAATTCGATTATAGAGAGATTATGGAGGTATTTATGGAAATATTAAAAAAACAAGATGCTGAAATTTATTCAGCAATTAAGGATGAATTAACTCGTCAAAGAACTCATATTGAGCTTATTGCATCAGAAAACTTTGTATCTAGAGCTGTATTAGAAGCACAGGGCTCAATTCTTACAAACAAATATGCAGAAGGATATCCAAATAAGAGATATTATGGTGGATGTGTTAATGTAGATAGAGTTGAAGAAATTGCGATTGAACGTGCTTGTAAGCTATTTAATGTTAAATATGCAAATGTACAACCACATTCAGGTGCACAGGCTAATATGGCCGCATATAATGCGGTATTAGTACCTGGTGATGTAATACTTGGAATGTCACTTGATGCTGGTGGACATTTAACACACGGATATTCAAGAAATTTCTCAGGTGTTGTTTATAAGGCTTATAATTATGGTCTTGATGATAATGGATATATTAATTATGAAGAAGTAAAAAGATTAGCCTTAGAATATAAGCCAAAGCTAATTGTAGCTGGAGCATCAGCTTATCCAAGAGTTATAGATTTTAAGAAATTTAGAGAAATCGCAGATTTAGTAGGTGCATATTTAATGGTAGATATGGCACATATTGCTGGACTTGTTGCAACAGGAAATCATCCAAATCCATGTGATTATGCAGATATAGTTACAACAACTACTCATAAGACATTACGTGGACCTAGAGGTGGTATGATTTTAACTAATAGTGAAGAATTAATTAAAAAGATTAATGCGTCAGTATTCCCACGTATTCAGGGTGGTCCTTTAATGCATGTAATTGCTGCAAAGGCTGTTGCATTTAAGGAAGCATTATCTCCTGAATTTAAGGAATATGGCACAAATATTATTAAGAATTGTAAAGCTTTAGCTTCTGAATTAAATAATAGGGGATATAAGCTAGTATCTGGTGGTACTGATAACCATTTAATCCTAGTTGATATATTTGGTAGTGTTGGTATTACTGGTAAGGAAGCAGAAGAAATATTAGGTAGTGTAAATATTACTGCAAATAAAAATGCAATTCCAAATGATACCCAAAAGCCTACAATTACATCAGGCTTAAGATTAGGTACTGCGGCAGTTACATCTAGAGGATTTAGGGAAGAGGATTTAAAAACTGTTGCAAGACTAATTGATGAAGCATTAAGAAATAAAAACGATGAAGCTAAATTAGAAGAAATAAGAAATGAAGTATTGGCATTAAATGAAAAACATCCTTATTTAGAGGGATACGATATTTAATTTCATAAACTAGAATTATAAGAAGGAAGGGCATCTATTATGATCGCTAAGACAAAAGCAATTAAAAATATTGAAAAATTTACTGATAGTATGCCTACAATAAGATACGTTGATCCTGAATATGTATATTTAGCAGTTCAAAATGCTAGATGTCAGGTGGGGGATGTTCTAGTAAAAGAAGGGGACTATGTCAAAATTGGAGATAAAATCGCATTAAGGCATGGCCCCTTTTTTGAACAGCCAGTTCATTCAACTGTATCAGGTGTTGTAGAGGGGATAGTAAAAAAATATCATAGATGTGGAAAATTAGTAGATTTTATAAAAATTAAAAATGATAAAAAGGATGTATTATCAGATTCATATCATGAAAGAACAGATGAAGAAATAAAGGCTTTAACAAAGGATGAATTTGTTGAGATATTAAAAGAACAAGCATCTGTTGGTCTTGGTGGTTCATCATTCCCAACATATATTAAATTTCAAACAGATGACCCAATTCATACAATTTGTATTAATGGTGTTGAATGTGAGCCATATTTATCTGCTGACCATAGAATAATATTAGAGCATCCAGATAGAGTACTTACTGGCGCAATGTATTGTAAGCAGGTATTAAAAGCTAAAAGAGTTTGTATTTGTATAAAAAAGAAATATGAAGATTTATATGATTGTTTAAATGCGGCAAAGCTTAGATATCCAGACCTAAACTTAGAAGTAATAAAGGTTGGTAATTATTATCCACAGGGTTGGGAGCTTGAGATGCTAAGAACAGCATTACATCTTGATTTAGAGCCAGGCTCTATTCCAGCTAAAAGTGGAGTTATGGTTTTAAATGTATCTACTGTTGCAGGAATATATCAATCAGTAAAATTTAATTTACCAGTTATAAAAAGAAATTTTACATTAACTGGTGATGGTATAAAATTACCTCAAAATATTAGAATTAGAGTTGGTACATCACTAAAGGAATTAATTGAATTATGTGGTGGATATAAGGGTGATGAGAACAAAGTTGTAATACTAGGTGGACCTATGATGGGTGCTAATCTTTTAAATGATGATGCAGTTATTACTAAAGCATGTACATCTTGTATTATCCTTAATGAAAAAAATTATAAGGAAGAGCCTTGTGTAAGGTGTGCTTCATGTGTATATTCTTGCCCTTGTGGATTACAACCAGTATTAATTATGCAAGCTTATAAGAATAAAGATAAGGAAGCTTTAAAAATGCTTGGAGTAAAGAAATGTATTTTATGTGGAATGTGCTCATATACATGTACATCTAAAATACATTTAACTGAAATCATGCGTAAAGCGAAGAAAATGATACAGTAGGAGGAATTTTATGAAGTTGTTATTTAAAACATCCCCATATATTAGAAAAAATGTATCAGTTTCTCGTATGATGATGGATGTTATAATTGCGCTATTACCTGTTACTATATTTGCAATAATACAAAACAAGTTAGGTGCAATACAGGTATTACTAATATCTATTCTTACTATGATATTCTTTGAATTAATTTCAATTATGCTTATTAAATGGCCTAAGGGGATGAAATTTAAGGAACTATTTAGTAAGGAAGGATTTAAGAAATTAAAAGGCCAATATACAGTTAATAATATATTAGCTCCATTAATATCAGGTATGATATTTGCGTTAACACTACCTGCATATTGTGATTGGTATGTTGTTTTTATTGGTTCATTATTTGGAATTATAATAGGTAAAATGGTTTTTGGTGGATTAGGTCAAAATATATTTAATCCAGCAGCAACTGCAAGAGTATTTGTTGCAATATGCTTTGGTGCTAAAATCAATGAAGCATATAGTTTACAAGCATCATATGATGCAGTAGCATCAGCAACTCCACTTGCAACTAATATAAGTCAATCATCTTATTCATTACTTGATTTATTCTTTGGAAATGTTCCTGGTTCAATGGGAGAAGTATCAACAATACTTATTCTTATTGGTGCTATATATCTATTTGCAAGAAGAAGTGCAGACATTAGAGCATTCTTAGGATTTGTATTATCATTTATGGCATTATCATTTGTTGCAGTAATATCTGGATTTGGAAAATCAGATTCAGTATCAATGCTTGATACATATTTATATCAAATAATGGCAGGTGGTATGCTATTTGGTGCAACATTTATGATTACAGATCCTGTAACATCACCTGTTACTAAATTTGGTAGAGTGTTATATGGTGCTATTGCAGGCTCACTTGTTGTATTAATTAGAATATCTGGTGCATTACCTGAGGGTGTTGTATTCTCTATTTTAATTGTTAATATGCTTGCACCAACAATTGATTATCTAACAAGAGGACATAAGAATAAATATCCATGGCAAGGAATTCTAATACTATTAGGCTTCTTAGTTTTAATGGGTATTATAATATCTTCTAAAGTGATGGGAGGTTGGTTCTAATGAAATACATTAAAACAGCTTCTATATTGGGGTTAATTGCAGTTATTTGCGCAGCAATTATTGCAGCATTTAGCTTAATTACTTCACCAATTATTAAAAATAATAATGCAAATAAGGAATTAGAAACATATAAGGTTATAGATAGTAGATATGATCATAATTTTGATATTACAGATAAATTATCTAAAGAAACCTTAGATTATGATCTAATTGAAAAAGCAATTATTGCATATGATATTGATAATAATGAATTAGGTTATATTTATACAGTTACTGGAAAGAATTCATATGGTACGATATCACTTATGATAGGTGTTGCTAATGGTTATGTTTTTGATGTTGAATTCTTATCAAACACTGAATCATTCTCATCAACAGTTAATGATTATGTTAAATCACATTATCCATCATCAAAAACTAATGCAATATATATTGGATTTAATGAAGCAATTGATGATGAGATTAATAAATTATCAAAAGATGATATCCTAAATATGGATACTAAATGTGGCGCAACTTATGGCGCAAAGCTTGTTCAAAAATTAGTACTTGCTGCAGTATCTGCAGAAGTATTACAATAGGAGGTTTATTATGGAAGAAAAGAAAATAAGTAATAAACTTGCCTTAGTTTCAGGAATTATAAATGAAAACCCAGTATTTGTATCTTTATTAGGTATGTGTTCTACTCTTGCAGTAACAACATCAGTTGAAGGTGCAATTGGTATGGGAATATTATTTACTTTAGTTATGATGGGTTCTAATATCTTAATATCCTTATTAAGACATATTATTCCATCATCTGTTAAAATACCTTGTTATATTGTTATTATTGCAACATTCGTTACAATTATAAAAATGCTATGTGAAGCATTTATTCCGGCCCTTTATGCTTCACTTGGCGTATTTATATCATTAATTGTTGTAAACTGTATAATCTTAGGAAGAGCTGAAGCATTTGCTTCAAAGAATGGACCTATTGCATCAATTCTTGATGGTATAGGTACAGGTATTGGTTATACAATTGCTTTAATAATTGTTGCAGCATTAAGAGAGCTTATTGGTACTGGCGGATTTGCTTTTGGTATTTATTTCCCATTACCAAAAGAAATTCATGTCGTATTAATACCAAGCTCTTATACAATTTCTTTATTTACTCAACCTGCAGGTGGTTTTTTAACATTAGCCTTAGTATTAGCTGTTATTGCATTCTATAAGGCTAAAAAGGAAGAAAAGCAAAAGAAGCTAGAACTTGAAAGAATAAATGAATTAAAGCGTAAGAAAGCAGAAGAGCTTGCAAAGAAGAAGGAAGAAGAGGTTGAGGAACAATTAAAGCTTAAAGCAAACTTGAATGAGAATAAGGAGGTAGTATTATGATGGGAATTATTATCACATTTTTACTTGCAATAGTTAACTCTATGCTAATAGATAACGTAATACTATCTAGATTCTATGGTATTTGTCCTTTCTTAGGTGTATCTAAAAAGCCAACCTCTGCGTTAGGTATGGGTGTTGCTGTTACAGTTGTAATAGTTATAGCATCATTAGTATGCTATCCTATATATCAGCTATTAAAGGTTGCAGAAATAACTTTCATGGATACAATTGTATATATTCTAGTAATTGCATCATTAGTACAATTAATTGAAATGATTATTAAAAAATATTCACCTTCCTTATATAAATCACTGGGTGTATATTTACCACTTATTACAACAAATTGTGCTGTATTAGGTGTTGCACAAGGTAATACAGATCAAGCATTATCATTTGCAGATTCAATGGCTAATGCAATTGGTACTGGATTAGGATTCTTAGTTATCATTTATGTTTTTTCTGCAATTAGATATAAGCTTGATGCATCAGATGCTCCTAAGGCATTTAAAGGAATACCTATTGCCTTAGTAACTGCTGCAATAATGGCTATGGCATTCTTCTGCTTTAAGGGGATGATTTAATGACAAAGGAAATAGCGTTTATTATATCTATTGCAATTATTGTATTATTACTTGTAATATTTATTGTTTCATTTATTATTAATAGAAAAATGCCAAAGCCTGAGGGATGTAGTGATATTGAAATAAATGATAACAATTGTGGTGCATGCAATAATCTTGATTGCCGCTTAAAACGTAAAATTAAAATAGAAGAATTAAAAAAAGAATTAGATAAGGAGGAAGAGTAATGATAATATTATGGTCAGTTTTAATACTTGCAGGACTCGGAATCTTATTTGGTTTAGGTCTTGCTATCGCAGAAAAGGTATTCTATGTTAAAGAGGATACAAGAGTTGAGGATATAACTAAAATATTACCTAACGCAAACTGTGGTGCCTGCGGATTTGCTGGATGTCATGCTTATGCTGAGGCTATTGTTAATGGTGAAGCTGAATCATGTAATATGTGTAAGCCTGGTATGAAAATGAATAAGGCAGAAGAAATAAGAAAGTATTTAGATTCTCATCCAAATGACGATGGGACAATTAATCCAATTAAAGTTAAATAATTAATAAAAAATCCTAACCTTTTATTATCATTTTAGATAATACTATGGTTAGGATTTTATTCTTTATTAAATTGTATTTAACATATATAAATGTTAAAATATTTCCGTAGAGGTGTTTTCTATGGGAAAGAAGAATGACTTGAAGGCATGGATATATTTAGCACCAGCATTAATACTTTTACTTGCATTTATGGTGTACCCTTTAATAGATGTTTTTATCTATTCTTTTGAAGAGGATTATTCATTTTTACACACATATACAGGTATAGGCTTTGGTAATTATGTTTATGTCTTATCTAATGCTAATTTCATAAAATCCGTAGTTAATACATTAGTAATAGTTGTAATAACAGTACCACTATCTACTATTATTGCAATACTACTTGCGGTAGGATTAAATTCTATTAAATTTTTAAGAAATATATTTCAAACAATATTTTTCCTACCATATGTTACTAATACTATTGCGTTAGGCTTAGTTTTCATGATCATATTTGATTTTGATACTGCACAAATGGGATTAATGAATTCATTCTTAAGCTTATTACATATAAACCCAATAGACTGGGTTGGTATTGAAGGACCATATTGGGCTAAGATGTTTGTTTTATGCTCATATATTATTTGGGTTGTAATGCCTTTTAAGGTTATTGTATTAGTTGGTGCATTACAAAGTGTAAGAAAAGATTATTATAATGCTGCTAGAATTGATGGTGCATCAAGAAGAACTATTTTCTTTAAAATAACATTACCTATGATATCACCTATGATTTCATATTTAGTAATAACTGGATTTATTGGTGCATTTAAGGAATATAATGATGCAGTTGCGTTATTTGGTACTGATCTTAATGCATATGAAATGAATACAATAGTTGGATACATTTATCAAACCTTATATGGTTCTGGTGGATATCCATCTTATGCATCTGCAGCAGCAATTGTATTATTTGCAATTATAATGACTATAACATTTATCAACTTGCTAGTTTCACGTAAGCATGTTTACTATAGCTAGGAGGTTAATAATTATGAATAATGATTTAAATTTAGAATCTAATATTAAAAAGGCAAAAGCCTTAAAAATAATAAAATATATAATAGTTTATTTCTTCTTAGTTATTTGGTCTATTGTCGTATTATTTCCATTTTACTATATGATAATGACATCATTTAAATCAACTGCTGATTATAACAATGAAATTGTACCTAAGATGTTTGCAACATCAGGATTTAGCGCAATCATAGATAACTATAATAAGGCTTTATTTGATTATAAGCTTTTACAGGATTTAGGTAATACAGTATTATTCTCATTAACTACAACATTCTTAATGGTTATTGTTGTAATACTTGCGGCATTTGCATTCGCTAGATTAAACTTTAGGGGTAAGCATTTAGTATTTACTTTATTCTTAGCATTAATGATGATTCCAAATGAATTAGTAATCATAACTAATTATGCATCATTCACTAATTCAAGTCATGACCTAAGAAATACATTTATTGCCTTAATCTTACCATCAATAATGTCTGTATTTTATGTTTATTTATTAAGACAAAACTTTATGCAGGTACCGGATTCATTATATTATGCAGCAAAAGTAGATGGTACATCAGACTTTAAGTATTTAATTAAGGTTTTAATACCTTTATCAAAGCCTACTATTGTTACAATTATAATTTTAAAATTAATTGAAACTTGGAATTCATATGTATGGCCTAGATTAATATCTACTAAGCCTGAATACTACTTAGTATCTAATATCATTGAAGTAATACGTTCAAGTGGTGGCGGAAGAGATAATATCCCTGGAATGATGGCCGCTGTTGTTGTAGTATCATTACCACTTATTATTTTATTTGTTATATTTAGAAAGCAAATAATGAGTGGTGTTTCAAGAAATGGTACTAAGGGTTAGGAGGGATAATATGAATAAAAAGATTATTTTATCCTTATCTCTTTTAAGCATATCATCTTTATTCCTTGCTTCATGTCATAAGCCTTATAGTATTAGTACATTTGATTGTCCTATTACATTTGATGATAGTAAGGAATATGAAATAGAATTCTGGAGTAAGAATGATGGTAATATTAAGCAAGCAAATATATATACTAAAACAATAGAAGAATTTGAAAAAATATATCCTAATATTAAAGTATCTAATAGAGTATATACATCATACGATACAATTTATAAGGATGTAATAACTAATATATCTAGTGAAACACCACCTAATGTGTGTGTTTCATATCCTGACCATGTAGCAACATATTTAGAAAATGAGAATATTGTTGTACCTCTAGATGGACTTATGGCTAATTCTAGTTATGGCCTTGATGGTAGTGATTTATTATATAAACCAATTGGAAGTAGTAATATTATTGATAAGTTTTTAAATGAAGGTACTATTGATAGATATCACTATACCTTACCATTTGTTAGATCAAGTGAAGCATTATATATTAATGAAACATATTTAAAAATGATTATTGATGGTGGTTATTTATCACTTGATGATTATGCTTCATATGGAATTACATCATATAATTCAAATGGTACACCTGATATACCTACATGGGATTGGCTTTGGGCATGCTGTGATGCTTGTATTGAAGCAAAGAAGAATGGAATACCAAGCTATAGCAAAAATGATCCTACATTCTATCCATTTATTTATAAATCTAGTGATAACTGGATGATTCAGGAATTTATGCAGTTAGGGTATGATTATACATCCTATGATGTTTTTACTAAGGAAGGCAAAGCAACATTATTTAATGATAATACAAAGGATTTTTTAATTGATTTATCAAAAAAAGCTAAATTAAGAGAAGTTTTAGGAAATGTAAAAACTGGATTATATTCAACATTTGATGTTACTACATATCCAGCAAATATGTTTAATCAATGGGAGGTATTATTCTGTACAGATTCAACTGCAGGTGCAACCTGGATGGGAAGTAATGCTGAATTAGTTGAACAGGCTTATTCTCAATATAATCCTGATTCATTTGAAACAGCAGTAAGAGTAATACCACAGCATGATATAAATAATGAAAAGATGATTTCTCAGGGACCATCATTATGTATTTTTAATGACAGTGATCCTGATATCGTTGTTGCATCATGGATATTTGCGCAATACCTATTAACTGATAGTGTTCAAGAGGAGTATTCATCTACTGAAGGATACGCTCCTGTAACTAAATCAGCTATATCATCAGTTGAATATCAAAAATATTTATTAAATGAAGATAATAGTAATTATCAGGTTAAAATTGATGCAACTAAATTAGTTATAAATAATATAGATAATACATTTACAACACCTGTTTTTAAAAAATCTGCAGATATTAGAAATGCATCAAAGTATTTAATTACTGCAGTTACAGGCTCATTTAATTCACCAAATAAATATACAACTTATGATGAAATTGATAAATTATTCCAAAAAGCTATTGTTAATAATGAATTAGAAACAAATATTGGCACTATAAGCAATAACTATTATATTGGTGGAATAATAATTATCTCATCAATTGTAGTAGTTTGGATTTGTATAGGAATTTACGTATTTTTTGATTATAAAAAGAAGAGAAAATAGCTGATTTAATTGACATTGATTTTATAAAAAAGTATAATCTATGTGTATTAATAGGAGGATATGAAATGAAATTAAGAAAAATTGGCTTAAGTGCATTAGCAGCAGTAGCAGTAAGTGGAGTTTTAGCATTAGCTTCATGTGGAAAGGGTTCTACTACAACAACAGGAACTGGTACACAGGCAACTACTACATCACAAGCTACAACTACAACAACTGAGGTTAATGATGTCCTATCTTATGCTGAATATGTTGCAACAGCAGATGGTGAAACAGTAACAATTTCTGGCATTATTTCTGGTAGATGTACATTTGATACATCAAAGAATGCAGCTTCATTCTATTTACAGGATCAAGATGGTGGATATTATATCTATAATTTACCTTGTACTGCAACAGAATATGAAGAAACTCTTACAGTAGGTACTGAAATTAAGGTTACTGGTTATAAGACTTCATGGTCTGGAGAAGTTGAAATTGGAGGAAGCCAGTCTGGCGAAGAAGCTACATTTGAAGTTATTGGTACAGGTTCTGTTGAACCAAAGCTTGTAACTATGGATGGTCTTGTTGATGTTCCAAATCAGTATGTTAAGCTTGAAAACCTTACTGTAGTTGGTCAAACAGATGCTAATGAAAATACTTTAGCATGCTTCCATAACTGGGATAATTCAGGTACATCATCAATTGGTACTGACCTTTATTATACAGTAACAGATGGCACTACAACTTACCAATTCGTTGTTGAAGCTTGGTTAGAAAATACTCAATATGGTTCTGAAACTTATCAAGCAGTTGAAGGATTATCAATTGGCGATATTATTAATATCGAAGGATTCGCATATACATATAACAATCCACAAGTTCAAACAACTAAGGTTACAGTAGTTAATCAATCTAAGTAATTGAATCTTTTAGAAGACATAGTTTAAAATAAACTATGTCTTTTTTTGTCCTAAAATGTTATAATAGCCATGTACATTAACTATTAAGGTGGTTTATATGAAGGTTTTGTTATATTTTGAGAAGCAAGGAGCTATAAAACAATCTGGAATAGGTAGAGCTTTAACACATCAAAAGAAGGCTTTAGAACTAAAAAACATTGATTATACATTAGATCCTAAAGATGAACCATATGACTTTGCTCACATTAATACTTATTTTAATGATTCAATGAAGGTTATAAGACACTGTAAGAAAAAGGGTATTAAGATTATTGCACATGGTCATTCAACAAAAGAAGACTTTAGATATTCATTTAGATGCTGGAGATTTGTTGCACCAATATATAATCATTTAATTCTAAGATTATATAGAAGTGCTGATGTTATTATTACTCCAACTCCATATTCAAAATCATTAATAGAAAAATATAAGGGTGTAACTGCAAAGGTATATGCTGTTTCAAATGGAATAATGCTTGAGGATTATAAATATAATGAAGAAAATGCATTAGCATTTGATAATTTCTTCAATATTCCAAAGGACAAGAAAATTGTAATTTGTGCTGGTTTATATTTTGAAAGAAAAGGAATTACTGATTTCTTTGAAATCGCAAGAAAAATGCCAGATGTTACATTCATTTGGTTTGGTAATTTAAGTAAATCTTTAACACAATTAAAAATATTACGTGCAATAAAAAAGCGTCCTTCTAATGTATTAATGCCTGGATATGTTGATATTAAGGTATTAAGAGGTGCATTCTTACGTGCATCAACATTCTTATTTATGTCTAAAGAAGAAAATGAAGGTATTGCAGTATTAGAAGCAATGGCTTCACACTTACCTGTAATAGTAAGAGATATTCCTGTATTTAATGATTGGTTAACTGATAAGGTTAATTGCTTAAAGGGTAAGACAATTGATGATTTCATTAATTCCTTAAATTATGTATTTAATAATGATACTAAGGAGTTAACTGATAATGCTTATAAGGTTGTTGAAGAAAGAACATTAGACCATGTAGGAGATCAAATAAAAGAAATTTACGATATGGTTTATAATATGAATAATAATAAATAATATGCCTTAGGGCATATTTTTTATTTACAAATTTTATTTTTTAGCCTACAATTTATGTGAAATGATTTGTTTACTAGGGGGTAATTAAATAATGAAGAAAAACATTAAATTTGCGCTATTATTGACACCATTAGTTGTACTAACTGCATGTAAAACTAATACTAATACATCAACTTCATCAAGTGGAATTATAACAACAACTACTGAAGGAAGAAATACTAATTTAGATAATATTATTGATGTTAATACAGTTAAAAGAAATTTATATACTACAAGTGAAGATGTAAGAGCAACAGTAGATATTAATTATTTTAATGATAATAATGTTCCTTATATTGAAATATCAGAATTCTTTAAGATTTTAGATATAGCATATGAAGATTCATACTCTGATTCTAATGTTTCTTATACAATTGATAAATCAATAGGTAATCAGGTAAAGGTTACAAGAGAAAATTCAAGCTATGTAATATTTGATGCAAGTAAAAATGATTTTACAATAAGTGATTCTAATCTTTTTTATGAATCATCACATTCAAATCCTTTATGCTTCTTACCAGATTATGGAGATTTAGGAGTTGCAGGTGTTGATACTGATATTAAGTTTGTTGCAAACTCAACTAAAGCGGAAAATAAATATTTTGGTGGAGAAGAAGTAACCTTTGATTTTGATTATTATAATATCAAAACAATAGCATATGATAATAACCTATATCTACCATTTACTACATTATCAGATATGTTTTTAGCTGTTTTATATGCACCTATGGTTGTATTTGATAATGGTATATTCTCTCCAGAACTATCTGATTATCCGGCTGATTTATATAAGCGTGGTAAGATAAATTTAACAAGTGAAGTAATTGATTATCATTATGATGAATTAGCATTTAATTTAGATTTTAATTATGGTCTAGATGGAAGAAGAGAAGAATTATTAAATCAATTTAATTGTAATAAAATGTCTGAAGTATTTAGAAAAGAATATATTAAAAGAGATAATTTATTTGAATTAGATGTTGATTTAACTAATTTATTATCTTATACACTTGATGATATACATTCATATATCTTAGGTTATACACCAATGCTATCATATAGTGAAAGATATCAAATATATGGTAGAGAGGTTATGGGTGAAAGAGGTACTTCATTCTACCAAGAATATGCAAATGTAAAATCTAGTTGTTCTCTTCTTGATGGATATACTGAATATTATGATACTGGAATAATCTCTTTTACTTCATTTTATGAATTAGATGATAATTTATATAATAATGTAGATGATTTAAGTAATAATCCTTCTGATTGTGGTGAATTATTTGCGTATGCATATAAGATGATAACAAGAAAAAATTCTCCAGTCAAAAATATTGTAATAGATATAACAAGAAATGGTGGAGGAGATACAAGATGTGGTGCTTTTATTGCAGGTATGTTTTCTGATTATGTCGTTTCTTATATAGCAAATGGTTCATTAAATGGTAGTGGCTTAGGAATAAGCTATTATGAATCAGATTGTAACCTAGATGGTGTAATAGATGAAAATGATAAATTAATATCAGGTGGAGATTATAATATCTATTGCTTAACGTCTAGTATATCATTTTCTTGCGCTAACATGTTACCACATATGCTAAGAGATAGTAATCCAAATATTAAAATAATTGGTCATCAATCAGCAGGTGGAGAATGCTGTATCTTACCTTGTGCTACTGTATATGGTACACTGTATACTATTTCAGGTTCTACAGCATTAAAAATGATTGGTACTAATGGGGAATATGTTACAACTGACTTTGGTGTACCTGTTGATTATGAATTTGAAGGATATGATTATATGCAAGCTAATAATGTCTTAGATTATGTTCGTTCAGTATAAAAATAAAAGGACTCGCATGAGTCCTTTTTGTTATGCTCTTGTTTTTAAAAGCTTATCATTGATTGCATTTTCGAATACAGATAATGAATTATCCTCATTATATATTCCATATTCTATTGCAACCTCATAGAATATTTGTTCTACAGTTTGTATTTCAATATCGTTAGCTTCAAATACCTTAAATGATATATCATCTAATAACCCATAATAATCTTCAGTAATTTTTTCTTTTTTCTCAATAAGCTTCATTACCTTATCTTCAAGGTCTTGGAATAATTTCATTCCCTTTTTTACATTTGGATCATCACAAGATAATATTTCACTCTTGAAATCCTGGATATATAGAAGAAGATTAACTGTATCTTGGAAATCTTCCATTAATAATATGTCATTGTTGAAAGAATTCTTTAGTATTGCATCTATATATGTGAATTGATCATATATATAGTCAAAGCCATAAGAGAAGAAGGTTTCCTCCTCTTCGTTTAGGCTTCTTACTACATGCTCTTCATCTAAGTAATCTACAACAGCGAATACTGGTGCAAATCTATTAATGATTTTAGAGTTTGCTTTTACAAGATTATTAATTAAATCTTTCTTTTCTCTTTTAAATGCTTCATAGTCTTCATAAATAGACATGAAGTTTTCATTTTCTTTATTAGTATATTCCATTTTATCTAGTCTTCATTTGAGGGAATAAGATAACATCACGAATAGTATCAGTTTCTGTTAAGAAAATAACAAGTCTATCTACACCGATACCAATTCCTCCTGCAGGTGGCATACCATATTCTAATGCCTCTACGAAATCAGTATCCATTTCGTTTGCTTCATCATTACCCTTAGCTTTTTCTTGAAGCTGTTCTTCAAATCTTTCCTTTTGATCTATTGGGTCATTTAATTCTGTGTATGCATTTGCGAATTCATGTCCACCAATGAATAATTCAAATCTTTGAACAAATCTTGGATCATTAGGATCCTTCTTTGTTAAAGGAGAAATTTCAATTGGGTGACCACATAGGAATGTAGGTTGAATTAAAGTCTTTTCACCGTATTCTTCAAAGAATGCGTTAATAATATGTCCAACTGAAATGAAGTGAGGTTCAACTGGTACATTATGCTTCTTAGCAAGCTCAACAGCTTCTTCAAAAGTATAATTGTTGTTCTTGAAATCAACTCCAGTTTGTTCTTTGATAACATCACACATTGTTACAACTCTAAATGGCTTTGCGATATTAATCTTTTCGCCTTCAAAATTGAATGGATTTCTGAATTCATCCTTACCAATTACAGTTTTTGCAGCATATCTAATAACACCTTCACAAATCTTCATCATATCTGATAAGTCACCAAATGCTTGATATAATTCAACTGTTGTGAATTCTGGGTTATGAGTTCTATCCATACCTTCATTTCTGAAGATTCTACCAATTTCATAAACTCTTTCAAGACCGCCAACTAATAATCTCTTTAAATGTAATTCAGTTGCTATTCTTAAGTAGAAGTCTGAATCTAGTGCGTTATGATGAGTGATGAATGGTCTTGCAGAAGCACCACCTTGAATATTTTGTAATACAGGTGTTTCAACTTCAATAAATCCTTCACCATCAAAATAAGATTGCATAGCACGAATGATTCTTGGACGAAGAATTGCAATACGCTTTGCATCTTCATTCATAATTAAATCTAAGTAACGTCTTCTATATCTTTCTTCAACGTCAGTTAATCCATGGAATTTTTCTGGTAATGGACGTAATGCTTTAACTAGGTGAGTATATTTTACAGCCTTAAGTGTAATTTCACCTGTTTGAGTTAGCATCATTTCGCCTTCAACACCAACAATATCACCTAAGTCAGCAAACTTAAATAATTGATATTGCTCTTCACCAACAACATCCTTACGGATATATACTTGGATTTTTCCTGCTCTATCCTGTAATGCGAAGAAAGAAGCTTTACCCATTTTTCTAATGAACATGATACGACCTGCAACAACACCCTTGATGTGTAGGTTTTCTACATATTCATGTAGCTTTTCTTTTAATTCCTCTTCACTTAAATTACTATTTTGTTCTTTAAAATCATTAACAATTTTAGAAACCTTTTCTTTTAATTGTTCTGATTCTTCCTTGATATTTACATCGAATTTTTGTCCGAATGGGTCAAGACCTAAAGCTTTATAGTTTTCAAGCTTACCACGTCTTACCTTTTCCTGATCTGATAAATTTTCTGCCATAATATTTATCCTCCATTTTAAATTACTACTAAATTATAACAATTAACTAGTATAAAATCAACAAATTAAATATTATTTAAATGTTATAAAAACACTTTACTAAAATATATTATATTTTATTGCCTTGTTAAAAAATGTCATATATTTTATAATAAAACGTGGTGATGAAAAATGAGTTATATTTACAAAAGAAAAGCCCAATATCATGAAACTGACCAAATGGCAGTAATCCATCATTCTAATTATTTTAGATGGTTAGAAGAGGCAAGAGTAGAGTTCTTAAAGGATTTAGGAACACCTTATAAGGAATTTGAAGCAAAAGGAATTATATCTCCAATTGTTGATGTTTCTGCAAAATATATAAAGCCTATCACTTTTGAGGATACTGCATATATTTATATGGACATTACTAAATATAATGGAGTTAAGCTTTCAATAGAATATCATATTACAAATCAAAATGATGAATTATGTGTCGTTGCAACAACCACATCATGCTTTGTTAAGGATAACCAGGTATGCTCTTTAAAAAGAGTTGAAAAGGAATTTGATGAGAAGTTTAGGAAGTATATAGAAAATGAGCAAGGAAATAGTTTTAAAAAGTAATTCTCCAAGAAGAAAAGAAATACTTTTACGTGAAGGTTATAAATTCATAGTTAAGCCTCAGGATATTGATGAGGTAATGGATAAGAATCAAACACCATATGAAAATACCAAAAGAGTTGCTTTATTAAAGGCAGAAAAAAATAAAGAAGAGGATTATGGTAAGATTATTATTGGCTGTGATACTATTGTTACTCTAGATGGGGTTATATATGGTAAGCCTCACGATAGGGCTGATGCTTATAGAATGCTTAAAACATTCTCAGGTAGATGCCAAGAGGTTGCATCAGGTGTTGCAATAATCTATAAGGAGCATTTGTATAATTTTTATGTAGTTTCTAAGGTGTATTTTAAGAAATTAACTGATGAAGATATTAATTCCTACCTTGATACAGATGAGCCTTATGATAAAGCAGGAAGCTATGCTATTCAAGGAATTGGAAGAAGATTAATCTCTCATTATGAAGGTGAGCTTGATAATATCATAGGTCTACCTATAAAAGAGATTAAAGAAGTATTAGGTGAAATAAATGAAATGGAAGATTAGAGATATTGAAATACCTAATCAGGTAGTTCTATCTCCTATGGCTGGAGATACAAATATCGCATATAGAAAAATATGTCATGACATGGGTGCTGGCCTCGTTGTTGGTGAGATGGTTTCTGATAAGGCAATAGGCTTTAATAATGAAAAAACCCTAGAAATGACAAGAGTTATTGAGGGTGAACACCCTGTTTCTATGCAGCTTTTTGGGCATGATATAGAATCAATGGTTAATGCAGCTAAATTCTTAGATACTAGGACTGAATGCGATATTATTGATATAAATATGGGCTGTCCTGTAAATAAGGTTATTAAAGCTCAAGCTGGTTCATTCTTATTACAAGATCCAAATTATGTTTATGAATTAGTTAAAGCAATTGTAGACAATGTCAAAAAGCCTGTAACAGTAAAAATTAGATTGGGCTTTGATATGGAGCATATTAACTTTATTGAAAATGCAAAAGCAATTGAAAAAGCAGGTGCTTCAGCTATTACATTACATGCAAGAACAAGAAGTATGTTTTATTCAGGAGAAGCTGATTGGAAATATATTAAAATGCTTAAAGAAGCAGTATCTATTCCAGTAATTGGTAATGGAGATATAAGAAGCCCTGAGGATGCAAAAAGAATGCTTGATGAAACTGGATGTGATGCAGTTGCAATAGCACGTGCAGCATTAGGAAATCCATGGATTTTTAGAGATACAGTAGCATACCTTGAAACTGGTATAAAACCAGAAAGAGCAACACCAGAAGAGGTATATGAAATGATTATAAAGCATTATAATCTATTACTAGATTTAAAAGGAAGACATTTAGCAACATTAGAAATGAGAAGTCATGTTGCATATTATATAAAAGGACTTCCTGGTGCATCTCGTGTTAAGGATATGTGTAATAAAGAAACTGATTTTAATAAGGTATTAGAATTATTACATCAATATTTAATTGAAAGAAGGCATTTTTAATGGATATTAATGGAATAGTTAGAGCAAGTGAATGTGATTCTAATGCAAACATTAATATTGTTTCAATATTTAGCTTAATTGAGGATTCAATTACTATCTTATTGGGCAAATATGGCTTAGATTCCTTGGCCATTAAGGAAAAGGGTTTAATGTGGGTTTTTACAAAAAATAAAGTAAATATTTATAATAGACCTAAATGGAAGGATAACTATGTTATTAAAACACATGTAATAAAGGTATCTATGGCAATAATCGTTATTGAAACATCAATGTATGATTCTTTTGATAATTTATTATTTGAATCAATAACTGAAGCTTGTGTTTTAGATATAAAAACAAGAAGAATAATTAAATTATCTGATTTAAATATTAATATTGATACATTAAATAAGAAGAATAATATGAGATTTGAAAGAATAAGCTTAAATAATGATTTTGATACAATAAAAATATTATCTGTATCAACAACTAATATTGACTATTCTTTGCATACAAATAATGTAGAATATGTTAGATTCTTATCAGATTCATTAAATCTTATGAAATATAATAATATATCCTCATTTGAAATACATTTTACTCATGAATCAGTACTTGGGGATGTATTACATGTAAAAAGATATAATGATAGCTATATTATTACAAATTTAGGAAAGGATATTGTTTGTGAGGCTATAATAAAATGACAGAATTCTATTTAGTTAGACATGGACAAACTGAATATAATTGCCAAGGTAAAATTCAAGGAAGAATAGATACTCCATTAAATAAAACTGGTATTTTACAAGCACATGAGCTTGGCAAATATTTCTTAGAAGAAGGGATGAAGTTTGATAAAATTATAACTTCTCCTTTAAGAAGAGCCTATGCGACAGGAATTATTATTGAAGGTGAGCTTGGTATGGGGGATTGCATTATTGATGAGGCACTTAGTGAAAGATTATTTGGACCTTTAGAGGGGGGACCTGTATCTAATGAATCATTTGCAAAAATTAATTCTGATTCTATTGATGGATGTGAGAAATCTTATGAGATTATTGAAAGAATTAAAACTGCAATATTAAGACTTGCAAATGAATATAAAAACCAAAAGATTTTAGTAGTAACACATTCACATGTTATTAAGGCTTTAGCTGTATATGTTGATAAAAATAAATATCATTTTGATGATCCTTTACATAATTGTGGATTATCTATTTTTAAATCTGATGGAAAGATAATAAAAATAACTGCATTTAATAAAAAGACAGTATAATTAATGATAAAAATAAACTTTTATGGTATAATAATCTATATAGGAGGAATGTAGGAAATGAAACTTACAAAGAAAACATTAATTTTATTTTGCCAAGCAGTATTAGGGTTAGTTGCATTATTATTGTTATTTGCACCAGCAATCACAAGAAAGAATACTGATGTTACTTATTCTGGCTTCCAAGTTATGTTTGGATGCCAAACTGAAGTATTTGGTTCTAAGGTTCAAGTACTTGATCCAACATTTGCAGGTATTTTAACATTCTTTATGATTGTTGCAACAATTGCATTACCTTTATGTATTGCATTCTTAAAGAATAAGAAGGTTACATTTATTTTAAGTATTGTATTAATTGCTATTTGTGCAATTGGTGCTTTATTCTTATTCTTAGGAACAACTGATTTAATGCTTAATCCAGCAACAAGTGGTGTATCTGCATCTGATTTCAATG
This sequence comes from Acholeplasmatales bacterium, assembly GCA_016288855.1. Classification (GTDB taxonomy): domain Bacteria; phylum Bacillota_I; class Bacilli_A; order Acholeplasmatales; family Anaeroplasmataceae; genus Anaeroplasma. The sequence continues at coordinate 5,752 of JAEELJ010000079.1, read as the reverse complement.
CTAATTTAGGTGTTGGCTTTATTATTGATGCCATTTTATTATTAGTTATTGGTGCATCAGCAGTTTTAACTCCAATATTTATTAAGGATTAATTATGATTAAGGACTCATTTGAGTCCTTTTTTCTTTCCCTAATTATTGTTTTTATTTTTTGTTGTATGTTATAATAATCTTAAGAGTGTACGAATTGGAGGTAATGGTATGAAAAAGAAGATTATTATAACTATGTTTATATTTATGTTTATACTACTTTTAGTACCTAGCGCATTTGCAGAAGAAACAACTAGTACTTTAACTACATCTTCTTATGAAGGAACACATTTAATTAGTGGTTTAGTGGATGTATTTAATAATGTTATATTTATAATTTATTTGTTCTTTGCTGCGCTTGTAGTATCTCCTGTTGTTGGATTTGGGGTAGTAAGCTTAGTTTATGCTTTACTTGCTTGGCAATATAAGGAAGGAAAGGATAAAGCAACAGTTTTATTAAAGGGAATTGGTGGAATTGTTTTAGGTATTGGTGCTTTATATCCGTTGTTCTATTTTAATAAAAGCATTTTAGGTTATTTCTTAATAATGTTTTTTATTGGATTATTATTAATTGTAATTTCAGAATTAATATCATCTAAGAATTTAAGTATTATTGTTTTAGGAACATTTACATTAGCATTTGCATTGTTTTTAGGTATATTAATTATGGCTAGTGTAATTAAGGGTGGCAGTGAATATATTATTCCTTTATTACCAGTTATTGTAGCTATTCCTTTAGCAATCCTAGATTATATGATTGTAAAGAAGAAAAGATTTAATTAAAAAGAAAAAAGCTTAGGACGTATAGCAAATCCTAAGCTTTTTATTTTTTTATACTATTCAAAAATTCTAAATCATTATATTAGAAAATATCAAAATATAATGATGATGGAATCTTGTTTGCCTGACAATAGCTTATAATATTGTTCTTTGTTGTTGTAACCTTAGAACGAATTGAAGACTGTGTTGAAGATGATGGAGTAGTTACTGAATATCCTGAAGGTAATTTATCAGAAGATGAACCACTAAAGCCATATACATTTGACCAACCTGTAATTGTGAATGGTGAAATGTAGTAGTTGTATCCGTTGTCGAATGCAACACAGTTTGTGAATGATGCAGTAACTGCAGAGTTGTTATTATCAAAGCCTTTCTTATCATGGTCAAATGCTAAGCAGTTTTTAACTGTTCTTACACAAGAAGAATCAGAATATGCTGAACCAAACTTGAAGCCATTTGGATTTCCATCATAATTTGACTTCCATGAAGAAATTGATAATGTTCCACTTGATGTAGAAATAAATGAGCTTGTTGGTAATGAAATAGTACCACTATTATATTTAGTTTTGAATGTTGATGATTGTGCTTCAATTAAGCGAATCATTAGCATTTCTTCATCTAGAGCATTACCTTGAGCTAAATCCCATTCACCGGTGAATGTAGTATAGTCTCCATTATGCCAGCATGCACAATTTGTGTATGTGATATTTGGTGTTAAATCACCACTCTTATCATAAGAATCCCAACCGTCATCTGAGTTGTCCCATGCATAGCAGTAGTTAAATGTATTATTCTTACCAGCACCAAGCTTTGGAGCGAAACCATCAGCGTTTCCACCCAATGTGTATACGTCACAGTTTCTATATGATGATACATATTCAATTGTATTTGAATATGCGCCTGATGTAATTTGTAGACCAGCATCATTATTGTATCTTACGATAACATTTGATACTGTGTTATTTCCAGCAGAAGAACCCTTAATTTGAATACCATTATCTGGTGCATGCTGAATAATTAAGTTCTTAATTGTGTAATAAGAACCAGTGATTCTAATACCTACTGCAGAATCTGAAGTTGATTTACCAATATATGAATCTAAGAATGATTCAAATTCTAATACTGGATATGAACCATCAGAATTTGCAACACCAACGATTGATACGTTAGCATTTGTAGTAGATAATGCAATTTGACCTGAGCATGCAATTTCAGTACCTGTAACATAAACTGTTCCACCACCAGCAGCTTCAGCCTTATCTATTGCAGAAACTAATGCGCTATATGTAGATACTGCACCAGAAACTGTAGAAGATGAGCTTGAAGAAGATGAAGATGAAGAAGATGAGCTAGAACTTGAAGAAGAACTTGAAGTACCAGTTGAATCTACTTGAATCTTATAGATGTTAATGTTACAAGAAGTTGAATATAGATATACATATCCAGCTGAACCAGAATAAGAATAAGTTACTTGCTGTGCAGTTGTACCAACTGACCAAGTAGTAAGTCTATTTCCATTCGCATCTGCTAATGCTAAGCTTCTTGAAGCTTCAGCATCAGTTATTACCTTTATTGTTGATGTAGAACCAACAGGGACCTTAACACTTCTATATGAAGTAGAACCAGCTCCTCTTAAAGATAATGCATATGTATATGAAGTTGAATTAACTGTAACAGTATTTGCATAAATCTGCATATATTTTTCAGATGTAGCATTTAAAGTTAAGTCATTAATTGTTTTAGTTGTTGTAATTGTACCTAAGCTCTTATAATCTGAATCCTTGAAGTTCCATGAAACTGATGAAGAACTTGTAGATGAAGATGAAGAAGATGAACTAGAGCTTGAAGAACTAGTTGAATCTACTTGAATCTTATATAGATTAATATTAGAACCAGATGAATATAAGTAAACATATCCTGATGAACCAGTATAAGAGAATGTTTCTTGTTCAGCAGTAGATGTTACTGAATTTGAGCCTAAAGTTGTACCATTTTCATCAGCAAGAATTAATGTTCTAGTTGATGCTGCATCAGCAATGACCTTAATTGTTGATGCACCTGATACAGGGACCTTAACGCTTCTATATGATGTGCTTCCTCCACCACCTAATGCTAGACAGTAAGTATAGCTTGTACTGTCAACAGTAACTGTATTAGATTTAACACTCATAGTTTTGCTTGAAGTAGCATTTAAAGTTAAATCATCAACTGTGATAGTTGATGAAATTGTACCCAAGCTTTTAAAGTTTGTGTCTTTGAAATTCCAAGAAACTGAAGTAGCGGCATTTACTCCAAAGAAACTTGTAAGCATTATGCTTAAGACAACAAAAACGGATAATGCAAAAGCTGCGAATTTTTTCATATTTCCTCCTCAAATAATTTAAAACAAATTCCGTTTTGCACCCTAAAAATCGACTCATTTCAATTGCTATACTCATATAAAATAACACAAAAATTTCAAAAAATAAAGCGTTTTCTGTAAACGTTTTATAAATCACATAATTGATAGTTTAATATTTTTAATATTATGTCGATAAAGCAAAAAAACTAGTTATTACTCGCTATTATTATGTATAAAATCGACATTTTGCTAAAAATAGTCTAATTTGATTGATAAAAGAAATAATTCTAGTTATAATGTGAGTAGTGATTGGGTGTGATAGAATGAGTAAACATAAGATATGTTCAATTGTTCAAATTGCTGTTATGACTCTAACAATTTTATTATTATTTGCGCCATGCTTAAAAAATGCAAATAATAATATTTCAGGTATAAGTGCATATTATGGAATCAATTGTGATGCATTATCATTTTCTATATCTGGATTATTCTTAACGTTATTAATGCTTAGTGGATTAGGATTTGCTATAGTTAAGCTAGTCAATAATAATGATAAGGTAAAGCTAGTTATGAATATATTAATTGTTATTGTTGGAATTGTTATTGCAATAGGTTCTTTTTTAGGAAATAAAGATATAATTTTAACTCCAAAGCATCAGGGTGTAACTGCATCATCACTTGGTTATACAATTGGGTTTGGATTTATGATGAATGGATTTTTAGCATTGATATTTTCAGTTGCTTCACTATTAGATCAGTTTATAATTGGAAACTAAATTTTTAGTTTCCTTTTTAATTATTATATATAATAAGATAGAAATGTGTTCGTTTTCATTGGAAAAATTAATTTTATACTTGACTTGACTGAATTATGATTGTAAAATTTGTAATGGTACATTTTTAAGCAATTATCCACGATTGCCCTCAAAAAATTTATTAATTAAAATTTATGGAGGAAATTTAACATGAATAAGACTTTCATGGCAACAAATCAAACTGTACAGCATGGTTGGTATATCGTTGATGCTACTGGCCTTACATTAGGACGTTTAGCTACTCAAGTAGCTTCATTACTAAGAGGTAAGGGTAAGCCTACATATACTCCAAATGTAAACTGCGGAGATAACGTAATCGTTATTAACGCTTCAAAAATTAAGTTAACTGGTAATAAGTGGAGCGATAAGTTATATAGACACCACAGTGAATACACTGGTGGTCTTAGAACTTTAAGAGCTGAAGAAGTTATGGCTAAGACTCCAACTAGAATGGTTGAACAAGCAATTTTCGGTATGTTACCTCATACTAAGCTTGGTGATCAAATGAGAAAGCAGCTATATGTTTATGCAGATGCTGACTATGCTCAAAAGGCACAAAAGCCAGTTGAATTTAAGGTAGAGGCATAAGGAGGATATAGGACATGGCAAAGAAGTTAGTACAATATTTAGGAACAGGCCGTCGTAAGAGCTCTGTTGCACGTGTTTATTTACGTGCTGGTAAGGGTAATATTACAATCAACGGTCGTACATTCGAGGATTATATCCCATCAGCTGCAATCCGTCTTGATGTTTTACAACCATTAGAATTAACTGAAACAACAGACAAGTTTGATATTATTGTTAACGTATTTGGAGGAGGCTTAACAGGACAGGCAGGAGCAATCCGTTTAGGTATTACTCGTGCATTAATGGAAGTTAATGCAGATTACCGTGCAACATTAAAACCAGCTGGTTTAGTTACACGTGATCCTCGTGCTAAGGAACGTAAGAAGTACGGTCTTAAGAAAGCACGTAGAGCACCTCAGTTCTCTAAGCGTTAATTGTTTGATTATTATAATTGCAAAGAAAAAGATATTAAGCAGGACTTCTCACCCTGCTTTTTATTTTGCTTAAAATGGCTTGGTTAAGCTAGTTTTTATAACAACCCCCTACAGTAATTTATAGTATTTTAAATGTCATAGGTTGTCCAAAAATACATAAAAATATTTAATTTGGACAACCTATAATTATTTTAATCCAAACTTGCGGTTTAGCAAAATCTGATATATAATTTCACTGATTTCAATTCAAGGAAATTAGAATCAGTATTAGATAGAACATTCTCATCATATTCAGATGGTAAGAAACATGATGGAACACAAGGATATATCTATTTCAAATTATCATATGACTTTAAATTACAAATAGATTATGAACATATACCAGGTGCTCCATTTAGTGCAATTAAATTCTTAAATATTACAGGCTATTATACTAATAAAAGTGATTTTAAAATTTACTTTATGGCTGATAATGAAAATTATGTTCTTCATTATAATGGCAATGTAACAATATCAAAAATATAAAATGGGGTGGTATGTATGACAATATTACAATACGGTCATACTAAAACATATTTCATTAATGGATTATTAATAGATACAGATTATGCAGGTACTATTAATCAATTCTTTAAATGTATAAATGAGAACAATATTAATATAAAGGATATCAAATATATTCTAGCAACACATTATCATCCAGATCATATAGGAATAGTACCTGAATTAATGAAATTAGGTATTAAATTAATAGTAATTGATATTCAAAAGGATTATATTCATTTT
>JAEELJ010000078.1 GCA_016288855.1 Acholeplasmatales bacterium | reverse complement strand
GTATCAAGGTTATTGACTTACTAGCACCATATATTAAGGGTGGTAAGATTGGTCTATTCGGTGGTGCCGGTGTAGGAAAAACAGTATTAATTCAGGAATTAATTCATAATGTTGCACAAGAACATGATGGTATTTCTGTATTCACAGGTGTAGGTGAACGTACACGTGAAGGTAACGATTTATATAAAGAAATGACTGAATCTGGAGTTATATCTAAGACAGCCATGGTATTTGGTCAGATGAATGAACCACCTGGAGCTCGTATGAGAGTTGCATTAACAGGATTAACTATGGCAGAAAACTTCCGTGATCAGGAACATCAGGATGTATTATTATTCATTGATAATATTTATCGTTTTACTCAGGCTGGTTCTGAAGTATCAGCTTTATTAGGACGTATGCCATCAGCCGTTGGTTACCAGCCAACTCTTGCAACAGAAATGGGTAAGCTACAGGAAAGAATTACTTCTACAAAGAATGGTTCTATTACATCTATTCAAGCTGTATACGTTCCTGCAGATGACTATACTGACCCAGCTCCTGCAACAACATTCACACATCTAGATGCAACAACTAACCTATCAAGAAAGTTAACATCTGAAGGTATTTACCCTGCAGTAGACCCTCTTGCATCAACATCTCGTGCCTTAACTCCTGAAATTGTTGGTAAGGAACATTATGAGGTTGCAAGAAGAGTTCAGCAAATTATCCAAAGATATAATGAATTACTTGATATTATTGCCATCCTAGGTATGGATGAATTATCAGAAGAGGATAAGCTAGTAGTAACACGTGCTAGACGTATAAAGCTATTCTTATCACAAAATATGTTCATCGGTGGTCAGTTCACTGGTGTACCTGGATCATATGTTCCAGTAAGTGAAACAGTAAGAGGATTTAAAGAAATACTTGATGGTATGCATGATGACTTACCAGAAGAGGCCTTCCGTTTAGTTGGTACTATTGATGATGCTATAGAAAAGGCAAAGGCTTTAACTAAGTAATGAGAGTTGTTGTCGCAACACATCAGGGATATCAATTTAATGATGAGGTTGATTATGTATTAGTTCACGATAGCGTAGCTGGTGAATTTACAATCATGAAAAATCACATCCCGGTTGTATCCGTTATGGATGAAGGATATCTTAAGGTTGTAAGAGGAGAAGATACATTTTATGTTGTAGTAGTATCTGGCATTCTACAATTCCAAGATAACTACTGTAGTGTTTTAGTTCAAGAAGCACACTTAGGTAGAACTCCTGAATCTGCGAAGGAGCACTTAATTGCTGTTCGTAAAGATAGACTTGAAAAGAACAGAAAAGAATCTGCTGACTTCTCACAAAAAGAAAAAGATTTAGCGAAAAACATCAAGAAATCAAGAGCCGGAAGATTATAAAATAAAAAATGCCATAGAAATATGGCATTTTAATATAAAAGGAGAATAATCATGTTTTTAGAAGCATTTAATCCAGTTTGGATGATTCTAATTGGATTATTTATACTATTCTTTATAATTTCATATTACATTGCTATCGCAACAAATCTAGAAAGATTATTTAAGCAAGGTCATATAATTGAAATAAGAACAGCTTATATAATTGTTGCATTTATTACGGCAACATTACTTACTTTTGGTGTTAAACTTCTAGTTGACTTAGTTATGAACTATATTGGATAGATTATTCGGGGATTTCAGTAGTGAAATCCCCGATTTTTTTAATTTCTGCATCAATCTTAGTTTGTAATACTATTTCGTTAAAAGAATCGAAATTTAAGCCATCTAAGCCTATTCTTAATATAACATAATCAATGAATTGCTGATCAATTATATTAACACCTGAAATTTTAATTATCTGATTATATCCCTTATAATCAGTTTTTACCAAAACTTCTTCTAAATTCTTTTTAATATAAAATTTCATATTATTCATTGCTTCATGAATAGATGAAGAATAAGCATGAATAAGACCTGATGCTCCAAGTAATGTACCACCAAAATATCTAGTTACTACCGCAAGTATATTAGTAACCTCATATTTCTTTAAAGCCTCCATCATAGGATATCCTGCAGTCTTTTGTGGTTCTCCATCATCTGATGCTTTTTGTATTTCTTGGTTATCACCAATAATATACGCATAGCAATTATGTCTTGCGTCATAATATTTCTTTTTTACTAAAGAAAGAATTCTTGTGACATCATCAACACTAGATACAGGGTATATATGGCAGATGAATTTAGATTTCTTAATTTCTATTAAATTTTCAACTTCATCTTTTATATATCTCATAATTAAACCTCGATGCTATTATAAAATATTTACTTTGATTAATAAAGTAATATTAAAAAAACAATATAAATGCTATAATATTTTAGTAGGTGTTAATATGTTAAATATAGAAATTGGATTAGAATTAATAGGAAAAATTAATAGCCTTGGATATGATGCATATATTGTAGGTGGTGCTGTTCGTGACTATCTATTAGGAGTTGATAGTACTGACTTAGATGTTGCAACATCTATGCCTATTGATGATATAAGAAAGAATTTTAAAACATCTAATTCTAAAAACCCATATATGTCTATTAAAGTAGAATATAAGGGAATTCTATTTGAGGTAACTGAATTTAGATCAGATATCTCATATAAGGATCATAGACACCCTATAGTAGAAAAGGTTAATACAATAGATGAGGATTTATGTAGACGTGATTTTACTATTAATGCCTTAGCTATGGATAAGAATAAAAATATTAAAGATAATTATTCCGGCTTAACTGATTTAAAAAATAAAAAAATAAGAATAATAGGTAATCCTGATAAAAGATTTGAAGAGGATTCCTTAAGAATATTAAGAGCAATTTATTTTTCAAATAAGCTTGGCTTTGAAATAGATGATGAAACATTAATATCTATGGATAAAAATAAGAATCTTTTAAGAGATTTATCGGATCAAAGATTATTTGAATATTTTGAAAAAATATTATATGAACCATTTGGTAATGGTATAGTTGCAATAAACAAATTCGATTTATTTTCATATATACCTGAATATAAATATTGGCTTTCTATTGCAGATAATGCATTATCTAAAGAAGAGAATATGATATTATATTACTTAAAATTCGGTAAAATGCCACCTTATATTTATCAAAATATAAAAGCTGATATAATTAAAATTGATGAATTATTTAATTCTAATTTTGATATTTATTATTTATTCATAAATAGAAATTTAATAGATAAATATAGAAGATTGTTTTTATATTTAGATAAATATGATAATTTAATGCTTAAGCTTGCAAGATTACCTATATCAAATGAGGGTGAGCTTGAAGTATCAAAAAAAGAAATATCTACATATTTTAGGGGGAAGGAAATATCTTTAAAAATAGAAGAGGTCATAAGGGCTATTCTTACTAATAAGATATCTAATAGTAGAGAAGATATTTTAAAATACCTAGGAGTTGATTAATATGGAGCTTTTAAGTGCTTATATAGATTCATATGATGAAATTACAATATTAATAGACAAAAGCATTTATAAAGAAAATAAAATATTTTATATTTCTGGTGGAATGCATGAAAAAGAATTAAAAATCATAAGACATTATGATGATGGAGATAGATATAAATATATCGCATTAAATGAGGGATATTCATTATATTTAGACTATTATATTAAGGATGAGGATGATAATTCAGTAATGCTTTTGAGTGGGGCTGTTGTAAGAGATCCTAGATTTGATAAGGAATTCTATTATGATGGATGGTTGGGATTTGAATATCATAAGGAATATACAATATTTAAGATTTGGTCTCCTATCGCAAAAGAAATATTCATCTCATTATATGATGGAGAAAAAGAAAATAATTATATGCTAGAATATATTAAGTCTGGTGTTTGGATGGTCAAAATATATGGAGATTTAGATGGTGTTGCTTATAATTATTTAGTTAGAACATTTGATAAATTCTTTTATACTCTAGACCCAAATGGTATTGCATCAGGATCTAATTCTAGATATAACTATGTAATTGATAAGAATAAAACATATCAAATGAAATATAAGAAACCTAATATTAGTGGCAAATATACTGATGCTATATTATATGAAGCATCAATAAGAGATTTTACAATTAACGCAAAAAAGAACCAAGGACATTACCTAACTATGGTTGATGATAGTATAGAAATACCTGCAGTAAAATATCTTAGCGATTTAGGTGTTACACATGTTCAGCTTCTACCTGTAAATGATTTTTATGGTGTAGATGATATAAAGAAGAATATTAAATATAACTGGGGATATAACCCAGTACAATATATGGTACCTAGTGGATGGTATAGTCAATTACCTGATAATCCATATTCTAGAATTAATGAATTAAAGGAAATGATTGATATATTCCATAAGGAAGGAATTAGAATAATACTTGATGTAGTATTTAACCATGTATATGACCCTGAATCATTCCCATTTGATGTATTAGCACCAGGCTATGCATATAGAATTAATCCAGATGGAACTTATAATAACGCAACAGGTTGTGGTAATACACTTGCAACAGAACGTCCTATGGTAAGAAAATATTTTAAGGATGTTGTAAAATACTGGATGGAAATGTATAATGTTTCAGGCTTCCGTTTTGATTTAATGGGATTAATAGATATTAAAACATTAAATGAAATAGAAGAGGTTGCATTAAAAATTGATCCTAAGGCAATGTTTTATGGTGAGGGATGGAATATGCTAACAACATATCCATCAAGTGAGCTTGGTACTATGTACAATTACTATAAAATAGAAGGCTATGGATTCTTCAATGATAGATTTAGAGATACAATAAGAGGAAGTCAATTTACTGGAGTTGGTGGATTCTTATTTAATCAAACTAATAATATTTATGATGTCCTACATTTATTATTAGGTTCTTGTCTAGATTATTTTAAATTCAATAGTCCCTCAAGAAGTATTAATTATTTAGAATGTCATGACAATTATACTATTTATGACTATGCTAAATTTATACTTAAATATGAAAATGAAGAAGAAATAACATCTTCAATAAAATTAGGTATACAAATGATTATGATATCAGAAGGTGTACCATTTATACATTCAGGAATGGAAACATACCATTCTAAGATGGGTGTCGAAAATTCATATAAATCAAGTGATTTAATTAATTCTATGAAGTTTGAAATATATTATAGACATGTTGATGATGTAATAGGATTAACTGACTTAATAAAAATAAGAAAAAAATATGATGTATTTAGATTAAGTACAGCAGAAGAAATTCAAAATCAGGTACATTTACTTGAAGGATTAACAACCAATACAACAATATCATTGCTATATCAGGGCTCAAATTATGAAATAATTGCAGTTATAAAAAATGATTGTTATGATTTGTTTATTCCATCACTCAATGCTATAATGATATTCGATAGTAATAAAGAGGTTAAATTAAAAGTTCAAGATATAACCTTAACTAAAAAGGGTTTATACCTTTTCAAAAAGGAAAGAGAGATTAAATAATGGAATTAGTAGGCAAGGTTACACAAATATCTAAATCTAATGAATTTCATAATATAATTGTTGAAAATCCAGAAGGAGTTTTAACAAATGTTAAAATTAAAGATTTAGCTGATATTAAAATTGGTGATATTTATAAATTTATTTTAAATGTTAAAGAAGGAGAAAGAGTATCTTATAATGTAATTTCATACATTAAAGTAGATAATTTTACTCTAGAAAATAAGGATAAATATTTAAGAGCTTTTTATAATAAATCACCATTATCATTAGAAGAAGAAATAAAAGAGATAAAGAATTATTTATCTAAAATAAAGAATAAAGTAATATATGATATTACTAATTCATTAATGAATAATTATTATGAGGCTTTCTTAACATATCCTGCCGCATCTAAAATGCATCATGCATATGTTGGTGGGTTAGCATATCATACAATTGGTATGCTACATCTTGCAGAGTCTTTTATTAGTAATTATCCATATTTAAAAAGTGATTATATTTATGCAGGTGTAATCCTACATGATATTGGTAAAACAAAGGAATTATCTGGAAACGGTGAAACAACATATACATTAGAAGGGCAATTACTTGGACATTTAGTTATGGGTGCAATGGAGATTGGTGAGGTTGCAAAGGAATTAGGATATCAGGATACTGAAGAAGCATTAGTCCTAACTCATATGATTATATCTCACCATGGTATTCCACAGTATGGTTCTTGTAAGAAACCACAAACTGCAGAAGCAATGGCATTATGGTTTATTGATACAATAGATTCTAAGTTCCGTGCAATGGGCGAAAGATTAGATGAAACAGAAGATAATACATGGACTGATACTATTGCAGTTTTAGATAAAACAAAGATTTATAAGTTTTAATTTTAAATAAAAAATTGTTTGTTGATTTAAATTTAAGATTAGATTATAATAATATTCGTTATATAAAGCGTACGAATGGACATGGTATGAAATACCTTTAAGAGAAGAAGGGTTAGGTGCGAGCCTTCTAAGGTAGGAAATATGAGTTCACCATTCTAGTTAGACTAATCATCTACGTATACCTGCGTTAAAGGTAATAAGTGTCATGAATTATTATATTCATGGAACTAAGGTGGTACCGCGATAATTCGTCCTTAGAGAGTTTATACTTTCTAAGGATTTTTTTATTGTGAAAATCAAATATTAGAAAGTAAAAGTATTAATGATATAACAAATTATTAGGAGGCAAAATATGATTGAGAATTTAATTGACGCTATAGCAAAAGAGCTAGATGGCGACCTATCAGATGTTAATGATCTAAATAAGCTTCAAGAAAAGAAAGCTAAGTATTTAGGTAAAAAGGGACCTTTAACACAAGCAATGGCAGACATGAAGAATCAAACACCTGAAGGAAAGAAGACTTTAGGTATGAGAATCAATGAGTGCAAGGTCTATATGGAAAAGAAATTTGAAGAAAAGAAACGTCAAATCGAAGAAAAGCAGCTTGAAGCAAAGCTTAAGAAGGAAAAGATTGATGTTACATTACCTGGCTTAAAGTTACAGGAGGGTTCAATTCATCCATTATATCAAACAATTATGGACCTTGAGGATTTATATATTTCTATGGGATATACTATTGCAGAAGGACCAGAAATTGAAACAGATGAAAACTGTTTTGAAAAGTTAAACCTTCCAAAGGGACATCCAGCAAGAGATATGCAGGATACATTCTATATTAACCCTGAATTATTATTAAGAAGTCAAACATCTCCAGTTCAGGTTAGAACAATGATTGAAGAGAAGGGTAAGCCTTTTAAGATTGTATGCCCTGGTAAGGTTTATAGACGTGACCAGGATGATGCAACACATTCACATCAATTTATGCAATTTGAAGGATTAGTATTAGGACCAAATATTACATTAGCTGATTTAAAGGGTGCATTACTTGAAATGGCTAGATGTATGTTTGATAAGGATAGAAATATTCGTCTTCGTCCTTCATTCTTCCCATTCACAGAACCATCTGTTGAAGTAGATGTTTCTTGTGGTATTTGTGGTGGTAAGGGATGCCCTACATGTAAGGGATCTGGTTGGATCGAGGTATTAGGTGCTGGTATGGTTAATAATAATGTATTAAGAATGTCAGGCTATAATCCAGATGAAATCCAAGGATTTGCGTTCGGTATTGGTGTTGAAAGAATTACAATGCTTAAGTATAAGATTGATGATATTAGAAACTTCTATTTAAATGATGTAAGATTCTTATCTCAATTCAAGGAGGTTAAGTAAAATGCTAGTATCTAGAAAATGGTTAGAAGAATACCTAGATTTATCAAAGTATTCAGATGATGATTTATATAATATTTTCACAGCACATGTATGTGAAGTTGAATTGATGTATAAGACATGTGGTGCTGAGAACATGACAGTTGCAAAGGTATTAACTTGTGAAGATATACCTGATACACACCTACATAAGTGTAGTGTTGAAGTAAGACCTGGTGAGGTTACACAAATTGTTTGTGGTGCACCTAATGTTAGTGCTGGTAAGCTTGTTATTGCAGCAAACCCTGGCGCAATCCTACCTGGTAATTTTAAGATTAAGGCATCAAAGATTCGTGGAATTGAATCTAATGGTATGCTATGCTCATTACAAGAATTAGGCGTTGAAGAAAAATATGTTCCTGAACAATATAAGAATGGAATTTATTTATTTGAACGTGGCGATGTTAAGGTTGGAGATAATCCATTAGAATATTTAGGAATTAATGATACTATTTATGAGCTTGCAGTAACATCAAATAGAAGTGACCTACTTTCTATTGAAGGTGTACTATATGATCTTGCAGCTGCAATTAATCAGAAATTTACTAAGCCTTTAAAGGAAGTTAAAGAAGAAATTGAAAATAATACTTCAATTGAGGTTTTAACTGATAATTGCTATAAATATGCAACAAGAGTAATTGAAGGAGTAACTGTTAGTGAATCTCCTATGTGGTTAAAGAAGAAGCTTGTTGCATCAGGAATTAGACCTATTAATAATGTAGTTGACGTTACTAATTACGTATTAATGCTTTTAGGACAACCATTACATTCATTCGATAAGGATAAATTAGGTAATAAGATTTCTGTAAGACAAGCATTAGATAATGAATTAATTACTACATTAGATGAACAAGAAAGAAAATTAACTTCTGATGATATTGTTATTACTAATGGTAAGGATGCATTATGTGTTGCTGGTGTAATGGGTGGTTTAACTACTGAAGTTACAAATGAAACAAAGAATGTCACATTAGAAGCTGCATATTTTGACTTCTTATCAATTAGAAAGACTTCATCTCGTCTAGGCTTAAAGAGTGAATCTTCATCAAGATTTGAGCACAAGATTGACTATGAAAGAGTTGAACGTGCACTTGATTATGCATCAGTAATGATAAAAGAGCTTGCTGGTGGTATGATTTCTAATATGAAAGAAGTTATTAAGAAGGAATTAAAAACTTCAAGTGTATCTATTACAACATCTAAGGTTAATAATTACTTAGGTACTAACCTAACTACTGATTACTTAACTGATTTATTCAATCGTTTATCATTTGAATTTAAAGTAAATAATGATGAATTTGAAATTAATCTTCCATCAAGAAGAATGGATTTAGAACCATCATTCCAAGATATTTGCGAGGATGTTGCAAGAATGTATGGATATGATAATATCCCAACAACTATTGCTGAAATGTCATCTCGTGGTGGTTTAACTGAAAAGCAAAAGAAGATTAGAACTATTCGTCAGTTCTTATCAACTGTTGCATTCAACGAGATTGTTTCATATTCATTAATTAAAGAATGTGACTTATATAATTATGTATTTGAAGAAAAGGCACCAATTAAGCCATTAATGCCATTAACTGATGAGCATGCAGTAATGAGACAATCATTATTAAATGGTGTTGTTGATGCAATTCAATATAACCTTGCAAGAAAAAACCAGAATTTAGCATTATTTGAAATTGGTAATGTCTATTATGATGGTGGTAAGCCTGAGGATAATCAAAGCTTACATCTAGCAATGGCTCTAAACGGTCTTTATGAATCAAGTATGTGGGAGGGTGAAAGAAAGGTTTCATCATTCTATGTATTAAAGGGATTATTAGATTCATTATTAACTAGATTAGGTGTTGAGGTTACATATTCTCCATACGATGGTATTAAATCATTCCATCCAGGTAGAACAGCTGAAATTAAGCTACATAATGAAAGAATTGGTATTATTGGTGAATTACATCCTAAGTTCGCTAAGGAACATGATGTTAAGGGTACTATCGCATTAGAAATTGATTTAACAAAGATTGTTGAAGGACAAAAGAAGATGAAGTATCATTCAATCAATAAGTTCCCATCAATTAACCGTGACCTTGCAATAGTAGTTAAGGATGAGGTTAAGGCTTCTGATATTATTGAATTAGTTAAGAAGACTGGACGTAAATATATTACTAAGGTTGAAGTATTTGATGTTTATAAGGGTGAGAATGTATTAGAGGATGAAAAGTCTATCGCATTCACAATGACATTTGAAGATTTCACTAAGACATTAGAATCTGAAGAAGTAGATAATGAAGTAAAGAAGATTTTAGATAAGCTTACTGAAAAGTTTAATGCTAAGATCCGTCAATAATTAATATGAAAATGTTATCCAGTACAAAATGGGTAACATTTTTCTTTTCTTATTAAAATTTTAATAGTATAATTACATAGGTGATAAAAAAATGGAAAGTATCTACGGCTATTCTGAAGAAATGCTTAAAAACTACATGGTAAACATGGGTGAAAAGCCATTCCGTTCATCTCAAATTATGGAATGGTTATATAGAAAAAAGGTCACTTCATTTGATGAAATGACTAATATTAGTAAAAAGTTTATTGAAAAATTAAAAGAAGATTTTACACTTGATAGACTAGAATGTGTAACAAGACAGGATTCTTATGATGGGACTAAAAAGTTTTTATTTAGATTATCAGATGGTAATTTAATTGAAACAGTATTAATGGACCATGAATATGGATATTCTGTATGTGTTACATCTGAGGTTGGATGTAATATGTCATGTGCATTCTGTGCATCAGGAATGAAGAAAAAGAAAAGAAATTTAACTGCGGCAGAAATGGTATTACAAATATTAATGGTATCTATCCTAACAGGATTTAGAGTAAGCCATGTTGTTGTTATGGGTATTGGTGAACCATTTGATAATTACGAAAATGTTACAACATTCTTAAATATTATCAATAATGCTAAAGGATTAGAAATTGGTTCAAGACATATTACAGTATCTACATGTGGTGTTGTACCAAAGATTTATGAATTTGCAAATTTCCCACTACAGGTTAATCTTGCAGTATCATTACATGCACCAACAAATGAAATAAGAGATCAAATAATGCCTATTAATAAGGCATATCCTTTAGAGGTTTTAATGCCAGCAATTAAGGAATATATTAGAATAACTGATAGAAGAGTTACTTTTGAATATATAATGCTTAAGGGATTAAATGATACACAAAAGTGTGCTAATGACCTTTGTGATTTAGTACTTGGTATGAATTGTTATATTAATCTTATTCCTTATAATGAGGTTAAAGAAAAGCCATTTAAGCGTAGTGAAAGAAGTGATATGCGTCAATTCTTTGATATATTAAAGAAAAGACATATTAATGTTCAATTAAGAAAAGAACAAGGCTCTGATATTGATGCAGCATGTGGTCAATTAAGAAGCAATCAAATGAAAAAGGAAGGCAATTAATGCAAGGAAGAGTTATAAATTTAAATGGAGGAATCTATAAGGTATTATTAGATGATGATACTATTATAGATGTTAAGGCAAGAGGAAAATTAAGAAGCGAAAAGAAATATCAGGTTAATGAGAAATCTCAATCAAAAAAGGAAGTTATGCAAACAGTAAAAAATTCCCCTAAGGTTGGAGATATTGTTGTTATAGAAAATGATATGATTGATCATTACCTAGAAAGAAAGAATTCGCTTATAAGACCTGATATTGCAAATGTAGATCAAATATTATTGGTTTTTGCAGCAAAGGAGCCTGATTTCTCTTATTACCTACTTGATATGTTTATTGTTAATATTACTATGTATAATATTAAGCCATTAATAGTTATATCTAAAATTGATAAGATGTCAAAAGAAGAATTAGATAATCTAAAGAATGGAATGGAATATTATAAAACATTAGACTTTGATGTAGTATATGTTAACAGCTTAACAAAGGAAGGTACTGATGAGCTTGCAGCTGACTTAGATAATAAAATAACTGTATTATCAGGTCAGACTGGTGCAGGTAAGTCAACTCTTATTAACGCTATTATTCCTGAATTTAATTTAAAAACTCAAGAGATATCACAAGCATTAGGTCGTGGTAAGCATACTACAAGAGAATCTAACTTATATAGATATAAGAATGGATTTATTGGAGATACCCCAGGATTTTCAAAGCTTGATTTATTCAAGATGGATAAAAATGATTTAAAGAATTATTTTCCTGAATTTAAAAAATTCCAATGTAAGTTTAGTGATTGTAACCATCAAGAAAATATTTTAGGCTGTATGGTACATCAAGCAGCATTAGATGGAGATATTCTTTATTCAAGATATGAAAATTATATTAAAATGTTTAATCAAATAGGAGATACAAAAAAATGAAAGTTTCATTATCTATTTTAACTGCTGATTTTTCAGATTTTAAAAATTCAGTTGGCGAAGTTATGAAGGCATCTGATTATGTTCATATGGATATAATGGATGGTGAATTTGTTCCTAATATTTCTATAGGACCTGCGTTTGTTAAGTCATTAAGAAAGCTTACTGATAAGCCTTTTGATACACATCTTATGATAAGACACCCACAAAACTATATTAAGGAATTCGTTGATGCAGGAAGCCAATATATTACATTCCATATTGAAGCTGATTGTAATGCAAAGGAAGTAATAGATTTAATTCATTCATATGGTATTAAGGCTGGTATATCAATTA
Organism: Acholeplasmatales bacterium; assembly: GCA_016288855.1. GTDB lineage: Bacteria > Bacillota_I > Bacilli_A > Acholeplasmatales > Anaeroplasmataceae > Anaeroplasma. The sequence continues at coordinate 35,009 of JAEELJ010000078.1, read as the reverse complement.
AGCCTAAAACTCCAGTTAAGGTAATAGAAGAATTATTACCATATCTAGATATGGTTTTAATTATGTCTGTTGAACCAGGATTTGGTGGGCAAAAGTTTATGCCTAATTCAATTGAAAAGGCTAAGAGACTAAAGGAATTAAAAGAAGAATTTGGATATAATTATCTAATTAATATTGATGGTGGTATAAATGATAAAACATTACCACAGGTTAAGGATTACTTAGATTTAGCAGTATCAGGTTCTTTTGTATGTAATGCAGAAGACCAAATAGCAAATTTAAAGAAATTACAAGAAATGTAAAAAAGGGTGGATTTTAATCCACCCTAATATTTTTATGGCGCAAAAAAACTGGCTAAAGCCAGTTAAATCGCACAATTGTTTTTGAACTAAGATTAAGCTCTTTCAAGGTTGCCCTTCTTTAATGCTCTAGCAGAAACCTTAACCTTCTTAACGTTTCCGTTTTCGTCCTTGATATGAACTGTTTGTAAGTTTGCCTTCCAAGTACGACGAGTAGCATTTAAAGCATGAGATCTTTTGTTTCCGGTAACAGTTGTCTTACCAGTTACATAGCACTTTGCCATATATAAACCTCCTGTTTGCTTTTTGAGTTTTGATACTCAGCCTTTTCAGTATACACTTTTTTTTATTCAATTTCAAGTGGAAATTTTATGTTAAATATATATATTACTTTTTACTTATAGTAAAACGTTTTTAAAAAATTTGACTTTTTGTTTAGAAAGTGATATATTGAATACAATCGTTATTAGTGTCCGCTATGGCTAACTTGAAGTTTGGGGTTATCCAAGTTGATTACAACGGCAAAAAGGATGATGTGATGGTGTGTGTTTGTTTTGATGGCTTTAGAAAAAACCATTCAATGAACTATCTATATCAATTATAGGTAATTTATTTTTATTTCAAAAAATTCATTTATTTTTATTAATAAAAAATAAAAAGTAGTTGAAGGAAAAACTACTTACCATATATAAAAATTTATATTGTTATTATTGTAGGAGGTTTATACAATGAGTGTAAGCTATATTGACGTTGAACTATTTAAGAAGATGGTTATTAATGGTGCCATCAACTTAAAGAATAATAGACAACAAGTCGACATGTTTAATGTATTCCCAGTTCCAGATGGAGATACTGGTACAAATATGTCAATGACTGTTACTTCGGGTGTAAGAGAATTAGAAAATTGTGAATCATCTTCAATTGTTGATAACGCAAAGGTTTTATCAAGAGGATGCTTAATGGGTGCAAGAGGAAACTCAGGTGTTATCCTATCACAATTCTTTAGAGGATTATTTGTTGGAATTAAATCATTAGAATTACAAGAAAATAAATTATCATTACAGGATTTTATTAAGTGCTTAGATTCAGGTAGAGAAATTGCTTATAAGGCAGTTATGAAGCCTGTTGAAGGTACTATTCTTACAGTCATTAGAGAAGCAATTGAAAATACAGAAAATAAGTCATATGAAGATATAATTTCATTTATGGAGGATTATACTAAGGAAGCTAATAAGGCTTTAGAGAACACTCCAAACTTATTACCAGTATTAAAGGAAGCTGGAGTATTAGACTCTGGTGGAGCTGGCTTCGTTAAGATTGTTGAAGGTATGCTACTTGCCTTAAAGGGTGAAATTTTAGATCTTGTTGAAGAAAATACTGATGTAGAAGAAAAGACTGAAGAAGAGATGACAGCAACTGATACAGGATATATGTATCAAATGGAATTCTCTTTATCTTTAAATAAGCCTGATGCATTTGAAGCAAAAGTTTTAGGCGCTGCATTATCATTACTTGGCGATAAGCTATCTTTAAAGAGAAACGATAATGAAGTTGTTGTATCTGTTACTACAGATAGACCAGGCCGTGCTTTAGAAATTTCTCAAAAGCAAGGTGAATTCACTGAAATCACAATTAAGAACTTAAAGTATAAGAAGCCTGAAGCTAAGAAGGAAGAAGCTCCAAAGAAGAACTTTGCGTTAGTTTCTGTATGCTTCGGTGAAGGTATTATTAATACATTTAAGGAAATGGGTGTTGACTACGTTATTGAAGGTGGTCAAACTATGAACCCATCTACTGAATCTTTCGTTAAGGCTATTGAAGCTTGTAATGCAAAGAATGTTATTATCATTCCAAACAATGGTAATGTAATCATGGCTGCTAACCAAGCTGCAGGCTTAGTATCAGGAACTAAGGTTTCTGTATTAAAGGCTAAGACAATTGCACAGGGCTATGCTGCTTTAGTTGGTTACAATTCTGAAGCAACAATGGAAGAAAACATTGCTACAATGGAAGCTGAAATTGAATCTGTTACATCTGGTGAGGTTACATATTCAATTCGTGATACTGAAATCGGTGGTGTAAAGATTACTGCTGGTGACTACATGGGTATTACTGATGGTGAAATTGTTGTATCTACAAAGGAAAAGAGTGACGCTTTAAGAAGCTTACTTGAAAAGATTATTAATGAAGATTCTGAAGTTGTTACTATCTTCTATGGTAAGGATATTATTGAAGAGGAAGCAGACGCTTTAGAAGAAATTGCATTATCAATTAATGAAAACCTTGATGTAGAAATCATTCCAGGTCAGCAAGATATTTATTCATACATTATTGCTGTAGAATAAAAATATATTAATTAACTAAAATGGTTGGCAAGTCCAACCATTTTTAATTCAAAAAGGAGGTCTTTTTATGAATAGTCTTTTAGAAGTAAAAGGAATTGGGAAAAAAACATTAGAAGCATTAGAAAAAGAAAATATTAATACTATTCATGACGTCCTTTACCATTTTCCAGAGGAATATATAATTTATGAAGAAAATAAAAATTATTTTGATACTGATTTAAAATCTTTAATTAAAGGTAATGTTATATCTTCTCCATATTTTATTAAAATGCCTTCTGGTGTTAACGCAATAATTTTTTATATCAATGCTTATGGATATAAATTAAAATGCTTATATTTTGGGATGGATTATTTAAGATTTAAGCTTCATGAAGGAAATGAAATATCATTATATGGAAGATATAATAAAATGAAAAAGGAATTCCATATAGAAAAAATATTTTTTGAATATATTTCTGATTCAGTTGATGTTAATTATAATCTTAAAGGAATTCAAAATAAGAATTATCAAAATATAATAAAAGAAATATTTAAAAGTAATATAAGATTAGAAGAAACTTTACCAACTGAATTATTATCTAAATATAAATTATTAACATTAGATAGATACTTATATTTATCTCATTTCCCAGTTACTAAAAATGATATTAAAGAGGTAATGAGAAGAAGAAAATATGAAGAGATGTTTTGGTATTCTTTAAGATTAAGAATGCTTAAAGAAAATATATTAAGAACTAAAAAAGAAAAAAGAGTTTTAAATAATGATTATCATGATAGATTTTTATCAATGCTACCATTTGATTTAACAAGTGATCAGTTGACTGCAATAAATGATTGTAGAAATGATATATTAAATAATGTTGTAATGAATAGATTAATACAAGGTGATGTTGGATGTGGGAAAACTATTGTTGCATTCTATTCAGCAATATTTGAGGTTTCTTGTGGTATGCAAGCAATCATACTTGCACCAACGCAAGTTTTAGCTCAACAGCATTTTAAAGGATTAAGTGAATATTCTAAGAAGCTTGGAATTAGAATTGCATTAATGACATCTGATTTAAAAAAGAGTGAATATGATGATATTTTGCAAAGATTAAAGCTTGGTAGTATAGATATATTAATTGGAACTCATTCGATTTTAAATGATAAGCTAAAATTTAAGAATTTAGGTCTTTTGGTGATTGATGAGCAGCACAAGTTTGGTGTTGAACAAAGATCAAAAATTTTAAAGAAATATGAAGGTGCTGATGCATTATATATGTCTGCAACACCTATTCCTAGAACATTAGGATTAACTTCATTTGGAGATTTAGATATTACATCAATTAAAACTATGCCTATAGGTAGAAGTGAGATTGAAACTAAAATTATACCTTATAAGAAGCTTGGTGGAGTTTTAGGATTCATTAAAAAAGAAAAGGAGCTAAAGCATCAATGCTATGTTGTATGTCCTTTGATTCAAGGTAATGATGATATTAAACATCATACTGTTTTGGATGCTAAAAGATATATTGATGAAATAGATGGAATAAGAAGTCAAATAATAACTGGTAAGATGAAAGCTAAAGAAAAGGATGATATAATGCTTCGCTTTAGAAATGGTGAGATTGATTGTCTTATTGCAACAACTGTAATTGAGGTTGGTATTGATAATAAGAATGCAACTACTATAGTTATATTTGATGCATCTATGTTTGGTCTTGCAGTACTACATCAGTTAAGAGGTAGAGTAGGAAGAGGTAATTTAAAAGGCTACTGCTGCTTAATGAGTGATGAAGAAGATAATGTAAGATTAAATGCATTAGTAAATTATAAGGATGGATTCTCTATTTCCGAGATTGATTTTAAGGAAAGAGGGGCTGGGGATTTCTTTGGTCATGTTCAGTCTGGATTTGTTAATTTAGAATATTCATCAATAATTGATGATGGAAATATATGGGAATGTGCAAAGAATGATGCAAATAATATATTGAAATCTTTTATAGATGGAAGTATTAAATCTTCTTTATATGATGAAATAGTTTTATTAAATAATCAGCAAAATGGTAAAATAAACTAGTTTTATAATGTTAAAAATGATAAAATAAAAAAGTACTACAATAAAGGGAGTGTCAATTTATGATTAAAATCGGTTTAGACGCAAATGGTGGAGATTTTGGAGTTAATTCAACTGTTCCAGGCGCAATGATGGCAGTAGAAAAATATAAAGATATAGAAATAGTATTATATGGTGATGAAGCTAAGATTAAGCCTTTATTAACTAATAGTGAAAGAATTACTATTGTAGATGCAAAGGATACAATTTCAATGGGTGAAGAAGATCCATTTAGAGCTGTTAGAAAAGGAAAAGAAACTTCATTAGTAAAGGCTATGACTGGTGCAAAAACTAAAGAGGTTGATGCAGTTGTCACATCAGGTCCTACACAGGCAGTTGTAATGGCAGCCCATATTATTGTAAAAAGATTACCTAAGATTGAGCGTGTAGCATTATGCCCATTATTACCTAATAGAGATGGTAATCCAAGATTAATGCTAGATGTTGGAGCAAACGTTGAATTAAAGCCTGAGCATATTGGTCAGTTTGCAATATTTGCAACAGTTGCTGCAAAGGAAATTTTAGGAATTGATAATCCTAAGGTTGGATATTTAAATATTGGATCTGAACCAGGTAAGGGAAGATTATTAGATAAAGAAGTATATGATTACCTTAAGGAATTAAATGGTATTAACTTCTATGGCAATGTTGAAGGAGATCAATTACTTGATTGTCCAGTTGATATTGTTGTTGCAGAAGGTTATGGTGGAAACATTGCTTTAAAGACAGCAGAAGGTACACTAAAAGCATTTGGTGGAATGCTAAAGGATGGCATTAAATCAAGCTTCATGGCAAAGATTGGTTACTTATTTATGAAGAAAACCTTAAAGGGTGTAATTAAGAAGGTTTCATCTTCTGAGGTTGGTGGTGCAATGATATTTGGTGTTGATTCAAATATTGTTAAAGCACATGGTAACTCAAATGCTTATGCAATAATGAATGCAATTAAGCAAGCAAGAACAATGGTTAGTGCTAATATAATTGAAAAGGTAATGGAAAAGTTACCAGAAAATATTGAAATAGTTGAAGAAGCTAACAAAGAAAACGAGGCTTAGTATCATATGAATAATTTAGATGAATTTGAAAAAGCATTAGGTTATAAATTTAATAATAAAAAATTACTACAGGTAGCTTTGACTCATTCATCTTATGGTAATGAGCACAATTGCGAATATAATGAAAGAATGGAATTCTTAGGAGATGCTGTACTAGAACTTGCAATGAGTAAGTATTTATACAATGTTATTTCCTTAGATGAAGGTGTTTTAACTAAGCAAAGAGCAAAGGCTGTATGTGAGCCTGCATTAGATATTTATGCAAAGAAATTAAATCTACCTAAATATTTATTTTTAGGTAATGGTGAAGAATCATCAGGTGGAAGAAATAGACCTGCAATTATTGCAGATGCAATGGAAGCAGTACTTGGTGCTGTATTCTTAGATTCTGATTTTCGACATGCTAATAAGGTTGTAGAAGAGCATTTTATTCCATATTTAGATGAAGCTTTAAAAAATAAGGATTATAAGAGCTTATTACAAGAAAAACTTCAAAGTGAAAAAAGAAGTATTAGATATGAAATTACAAAGGATTTAGGTCCAGCAAACGATAAGCTATTTGAAGCTACTGTTTATATGGATGATATAAAAATGGGTGTTGGTACTGGTAAATCTAAAAAACAAGCCGAACAAAATGCTGCAAGAGATGCATTAGGAAAGGAAGCAATTTTATAAAGGGGGATTTAAAATGCTTAAAAAGCTATATTTAGAAGGCTATTTTGATTATAAAAAATTCATAATTGATAACCAAAAGAAATTAGGGCTTACTCCTAATGAAACTATTGTTTTAATATCACTTTTAGAATCATATGCAAAGGATCAAGATTCTATTTCTATGGATTCAATTCAAGATAAGGTATTATTACCTAAAGAAGAGGTTGCTGAATCATTATCTAAGCTTTTAACAAAAAAATATTATTCTATCTTCTTAAAGGAATCAGATGGAAGAAGCTATGAAGCTATATCAATAGATGGATTCTTTAATCATTCAAAGGATATTTTAAATAATACATTAAGTGAATCAGATTCTGATATCTATACTATTACATCATTAGTACAGGATAAGATAAATAGAGTATTATCCTCATCAGAGCTTGATATAATAACAACTTTAGTTAATGAGGATAAATATACAGTAAATGATTTTAAAGAGGTTATTACATCACTAGAATCTAAAAAGGGAAGAATAACTGTTAAGATTATTGCACAAGAGCTTGCAATTCCAAAGGAAGAGGCTCCAAAGCCTAAAAAGAACAACAAGATGATTTCAGACTTTATGTCTAAGATAAAATAATGAATAAGAAAAGATCAGAAGAAATAGTAAATATATTAAAAACTATAATTACAAATCCAAAGCCTGAATTAGATTTTAAAAATAATTTTGAGCTTTTATGTGCTGTTTCATTATCAGCACAAACAACAGATAAAAGAGTTAATGAGGTTACACCTATATTATTTCAAAAATATCCTAATGCAAAATCTTTATCTAATGCTTTGATAGATGATGTAATTGATATAATTCATTCCTTAGGATTTAGTAAGAATAAGGCTACTAATTTAATTAGTATGTCAAAGTCATTAGTAGAAAAATTTGATGGTGAGGTTCCATCTAATTTTAAAGATTTAGAAAGCTTAGATGGTGTTGGGCATAAAACCGCAAGTGTTGTTTTAGCATTAGGCTTTAATATCCCTGCGTTACCTATTGATACACATTTATTAAGAATGTCAAAAAGATTAGGCTATGTTAAATTTAGTGCTTCTGTTAAAGAGGCAGAAGAGGCTTTAAAAAAATATATACCAAAAGAAGAATGGATTTTAGCACATCATCTATTCTTATTATTTGGAAGATATTATTGTAAGGCAATATCTCCTTTATGTGAAGGATGTAAATTAAAAGAATATTGTAAAGGAAAAGGGAAGCATTGATACACATCAATGCTTTTTGTTTTGGTACTAAAACGCGAGAAATATCCCATTTTAATATAATAATTCATAATAAATAATACTTAAAAAAAATATGTTTTTCTTATAAGATATCTATGCAAGCGCTTGGAACCTTAGAAAAAAAGACCTTTTAGGAAACGAGAGGTTTTATGGTTATTTGGGTCCCGAATTATTATAATGGGAGAAAATAATATTTTTAAGGAGGAAAAGGTAAAGTGAAGTACGATAAGTTAAAAAAGTTATACTTAGACTTTATTAACGAAATCAACCCAATTGGCTTTGAAATAAAAGCGCAAAGAACTAAATTGGATCAGACATTAACAAGTGTATGTTATAAATTGATGTCTCCATCATATTTATGTAAGGTGGAAAACAATCAGGCTAGTTTAAAAAATATTTATGTAAAGGAAGTTTGTAAAAGATTATATATAGAACCAGATAAAATTGGTTTTATGAATAATTCTAAAGATAAAATAGAAGAAGCAATGCTTGCTTATCTATTAGACCAAAAACAAGTTTTAGAAAAGCTTGTTAATGAAGGAAATGGTTTATTAAATTATGTATATAAGCTAATTAAAGCTCTATATTATTTATCAATTGATAAAATATCTGATGCTAAGGATGAGCTAAAGGATATTGAAACATGTATTAAGAGCATTAATGCACATGATTTAAAATATATATGTGCTATTTATATTGCATTTGATTATAAAACATCTAGGTTAGATCTTGCATATGAAGGTGTTATGGCAATAACATATATGGAACCAAGTAGGCTATTAGAGCTTTTTGCAAATTATTTTGGATTAAAGATTTATTTGATTTGGAATAATCCTAAGCTATCTTCATTTATGGAATATTTTAAATTTAATCCATATGCTAGATCATTTTCATATATATTCGCTAAGGTAAATTATTATTATGAATTATCTTGCATAAAAAGAAATAAAGATTATGAAATAGATAAATTATCATTAGTGGATTATCCAGAATTACTTAGAAATTTAAATATTTTTAAGAATTTCATGAATCACAAGATGACAATAAAACCATCTAATAAAACTCCTTTATTTTTAAGGATTTTATATGATTATGGTATTGGTAAAAATATAAAAGAAGAAATAAAAGAATTAGATGGATATATTTTAGATGTAGATTACTCAAAATTATATTTAGAATATTTAATTGAGCCTGAAGAAACTAAATTAGATTTTTTAATTTCGAGAGCAATACCTTATGTTAAAAATACTAGGTCTGATTTTTTAAAACGTTATTTAATGTCTCAAGCGGTAATATTAGCTGAAAAGTATAAAAGATATAAACTTATCTATGAAATTTATCTTGATTTAAATTTGTAAGCTTATGAGAATAAAAAAACTAATTACATTAACTTTTATTGCTGTTGTAGTATTATTACTATCAAACGTTAATACATTTGCTGCAACATGGAATTTTATTTGGGAGAATACTTATGTAAAAATACCTGTAGGAGATGCCTTATATGATTACTCTAATGTTCCTACTGCAACTCTATATAAGGATGGAGAAGCATTAACAGATGCTAAAATAACATATTCTAGAGATGGGGATTGGTTATATTATTTAAAGGATGTTAATACTAGCAAGGTAGGAATATATAAGGTTTGGTATAAGGCTGGAGAATATGATAAATATAAGCCTGGTACATGTACTGGATATAAAGCCTTAATTACATTTGAAGTATATGATAATATTTCACCTCAAGTTAATATTATAAGTGATGTTATAAATATAGAAAGATTATCTATTGATAGTAGTGAATTAGATAGCTATTTATTATCTAATGTAATAGTAAGTGATAATTACAGTACTAATATAAAAACAACTGTAAGTCATTCAATTGATATCAATACAATTGGTTTATATGAATGTAAGGTTTTAGCAACAGATGAATCAGGTAATATTACTAGGGATAAATTCTTAGTAAATGTTTATTATGAAGATTTCCCATCTTTATCTTGTACAAATTCAGATAATGTTATTTATGTTAATTTAGATGATAAGATTGATTTAAAAGATTATATTAAAGCATATGATAGATTAGATGGAGATATTACAGATAAGATTTTATATGACAAAATAGATTCATCTTATATACATGATTATGATACTAATATCTATGTTACTAATTCTAGTGAATTAACATCTATCCTACCGGTTCATATATATATAATTGATGATGTTTCACCAGTTATTACATTAAAATATGAAAGTATTAATCTAGATTATAAAACAGACCTTGATACATTTGATTTCGCATATTATGCAACTGTTAGTGATAATAATGTAATTATTGAAGATAATTTTATATATGAAACTAACATATGTAATAAGGTTGGAGTTTATGATGTTACATATTATTATTCAGATGGTTTTAACTCTGTTGAAAAAACTATGAATATTAGAATGCTTTCATATGAAGCGCCAAAAATAATAGTAGAAGATATTTCTATTAAGAAAAACAGTAATATTGATTTAAGAAATTATATAACTATTTATGATGAATCAGATAGTTATGCAAAAGAAACTTTAGTAATTGATGATAGTCAAGTTGATTATAAAGCTGATGGAACATATTATGTTACAGTATCATGTCATAACACTAGTGGACTTTATAGTGAAAAGAAATTTATTGTATATATTGAAAGTGATTTAATTAATTCAAATAATATTGGCTTATTTATAACATTAATGGTATTACTTGGCTTAATCATAATATCTTTAGTTATTGTTTTAGTTATTTTTATTATCAAAAGAAAGAAACAATTTAATACAAAATCATCTATATAAATGTTATAATAAATAGTGATGATTTGGCCCTCTAGTCAAATGAGGGCTTTTCTATTCTTTAAGGTGATAATATGCGTGGATTTATTTATGGTAAAACTGAATATGACATGCTTAAGAATGCAATTCATTTTGACTCTTACATTTCTTTTGCGAAGGAGCATTCTTATGACTTCCTAACTATTACTGATCCTTTGATGTATGGTTCTTATAAGTTTTATAAGAAGTGTATGAATGAAGGTATTAAGCCTGTAATAGGTATTGAATATCCATATGTTGATATGGATAATTCTTTATCTAAGGTTTTAATATATGCAAAGAATAATAATGGATTTAAGGCATTATTAAATATCGTAAAGGATATTAACACTAAGGAAATTAATGACCTAGATTCTATATTAGGTAATCCTGATTTATTATATGTATTTGTATTTTTTGATTCATATATTGAAAAGTTATTTCAAACAAGAGATTTCAATATGCTAGATGAGTATTTATTAAAGATTAATAGTGATAATACTTATTTAGGTATTTCATATACTAATAGAATTAGATTAATAAATGAGGTTACTGATTTTGAATCATATGTATCTAGTAAAGGCTTTAATGTATTACCAATTCATGAGGCATTATATTTAAAGCCAAGTGATGAAATAATATATAAAACGTTAAGATTAATTGATGATTCAAATGTTAATATAGATGATTTTGATGATTATTCTATGCTAGATAATCCTAAAGAAGATAAAAGAATAGATGATTTTATTAATAGAATTAATTTAGATATTTTTAATGAAAAGATATTACTTCCTAAATTCCGTGATACTAAGGGAGTATCATCAAAGGAATATTTAGAAGCGTTGTGTTTTAAGGGACTTGAAAGAAGAGGATTATATAAGGAAGAATATATTAATAGATTAAATTATGAATTATCTATTATTGATAAAATGGGATATAATGATTATTTCTTAATAGTATGGGATTTTATTTTATATTCTAAAAAGAACGGTATATTAGTTGGACCAGGAAGAGGTAGTGCTGCAGGCTCTTTAGCAACATATTGCTTAGGCATTACTGAAATTGATCCAATTAAATATAATTTATTTTTTGAAAGATTCTTAAATCCAAATCGTGTAACAATGCCAGATATTGATACGGATTTCCCTGATAATAAAAGAGATTTAGTTATTGATTATGTTAGTAAGGTATATGGAATTGATCATATATGCTATATATCTGCATATTCTAGATTCCAGGTTAGAAGCTCTATAAAGGAATTATCTAAAATATTTAATATTAATCCTGAAAGAGTAGAAAAAGTATTAGATATGCTTACTGAAAAAAGCTATGATGAATTAATGTCTTATTATAGAGATGATAGTGATTTATATAATTTCTTATATGTTGCAAGAGGAATTGAGGGACTACCACGTCATATATCTACACATGCTGCAGGTATTATATTATCAGATAGAGACTTATCTTCATTAATTCCTTTAGGAGAAGGTTTAAATGGATTATATCAATCCTTATATGAAGCCTCTGATCTAGAAGAAATTGGATTATTAAAAATGGATTTCTTAGGAATATCTAACCTTACTATGATTAAGGATATGATGGACATGCTAGGGATGAATTTGAATGACCTAAGAAATATCCCATTAAATGATAGAAAGGTATTTGATATGTTTTCTAAGGGGGATACCTTAGGCATATTCCAATTTGAAAAGGCTGGTATTACTAATGTTTGTATGAGGCTAAAGCCTAAAAGATTTTTAGATTTAGTTGCAATAATTGCATTATATAGACCAGGACCTATGCAATTTATCGATGATTATATTGAAAGAGCTCATGGTAAAAGATTTGCATATATACATGATGATTTAAAGCCTATATTACAGGATACATATGGCATTATTGTATATCAGGAGCAAATAATGCAAATTGCTCAAAAGTTTGCAGGATATTCTTTTGCAGATGCTGATAACCTAAGAAGAGCTATTTCTAAAAAGAAGGAAGAAAAGCTTCAAGAAATGATGCCTAAGTTTATTGATGGTGCATTAAAGAATGGATATACAAAAGAGATTGCTATAGAAATATTTGATATGATTTATAAATTTGCATCCTATGGATTTAATAAATCACATTCTGTTGCATATGCTTTATTCTCATATCAAATGGCATATTTAAAATGTAATCATTTAAATACTTTTATGTCTGTTATTTTAAATAATGTTATTAACAATAAGAATGCAACAGTTTCTTATATAAGATATGCTAGAAAAAATGGCTTAATAACACTAAAGCCTAATATTAATGTTTCAGGATTAAAATATAAATATGAGGCTGATAGACTATTTATGCCTTTAGTTAGTGTTTTATCTATTGGTACTGAGAATGCTAATAAAATTGTTTTAGAAAGAGAAAATGGCTTATTTAAAAGCTATATTGATTTTAAAGAACGCTGTAGATTCTTATCAGAGGCAAATATTGAAGCTTTAATATATTCTGGTGCATTAGATATTTTTGGTGAAACAAAAAGAAGAATGCTATCATCTTCATCTAATGAGGATTCTATTATGATGGACTATATTAAAGTAGTAGAGGATAATAGTGAAGAGCTTGATATTAATCAATTAAGAGAAAATGAATTGAAATATTTAGGATTTAATTTAACATATGATATATTTAATGGTGTTGAGAAGCTAGAAAGATTATATGGATGTATTTCATCCTTAGATATTAGATATAATAGAATTGTTAAGGTTATTGGATATTTTAATAGAATAAAATCATTAAAGACAAAAAAGGGAGATGACATGCTAATATTAGATATGTCATTACAGTCTTCTGATTTTAAAGCAGTCATTTTCCCTAAAACGCTTGAAAAAACAGGTAAAAATTTTGATTTGGGAAGACTATATATAATAGAAGGAAAACTTGAAAAGGATAATAGGGATGAAGATTCTTTTTCAATAACAAATATTATTGAATTACCTAAGTTCAGATAGTGCCTAAATATTGAAAATTAGTGAAAATTCTTCTATAATATAAGTTGCGATAATTAATTTTTGTAATAATTGAGGAGGTTATAGATTATGGGATTAGTTAATGTTAATGAAATGATGGCGAATGCTTTAAAAGGTCATTACGCAGTAGGGGCTTTTAATATTAATAATTTAGAATGGACAAAGGCTATTTTAGAAACAGCAGAAGAATTAAAATCTCCTGTTATACTAGAGGTTTCTGAGGGAGCAAATAAATATATGACAGGTTATAAGACTGTTGCAGCAATGGTTAAGGCAATGGTTGAATCTATGGGTATTACAGTTCCTGTTGCCCTACACCTAGATCATGGTACATATGAAGGTGCTAAGGCTTGTATTGAGGCTGGATATACATCAGTAATGTTTGATGGCTCACATTTACCATTTGATGAGAACATCGAAAAGACAAAAGAAATTGTTAAATTAGCACATTCTAAAGGAGTTAGTGTTGAAGCTGAGGTTGGCGCAATCGGCGGAGAAGAAGATGGCGTTAAGGGTAGAGGCGAGGTTGCAAACCCTAAGGAATGTAAGATTATTTCTGATTTAGGAATTGATATGCTTGCGGCAGGTATTGGTAATATTCATGGCCCTTATCCTGCAAATTGGCAAGGACTTGATTTTGATACTTTAGCTGAAATTAAAAAGACAGTAGGAGATAAGCCATTAGTTTTACATGGTGGTACTGGTATTCCAGAAGACCAGGTTAAGAAGGCTATTTCTTTAGGAGTATGCAAGGTTAATGTTAATACTGAATGTCAGCAGTATTTCACTCAAGCAACAAGAAAATATTTTGAAGCTGGTAAGGATTTAGAAAAGAAGGGCTATGACCCAAGAAATGTTTTAAAGCCAGGTTTCTTAGGTATTAAAGAAATTGTTAAAATTAAGATGGAAATGTTTGGCTCAGTAGGCAAGGCAAATTAATATAATAGAAGAGGGCTCAAGCCCTCTTTTTAACAAATTAAGTATTTATATTTTTTAATAATATTGGTATTATATTAAATGTATAATATTTATAATAAATGCAATGAAAAGGAGAATTAAAATGAAAATCGCATTAATTAATGAAAATTCACAAGCAGGAAAAAATGAAATTATTTATAATACTTTATCTAAGGTTGCATCATCTCATGGTCATCAGGTTGATAACTATGGTATGAAGAATGCTGAAGATAAGTCTTTAACATATGTACAAAATGGTCTTTTAGCATCAATCCTATTAACAAGTGGTGCAGCTGATTTTGTAGTTACAGGATGTGGTACTGGTGAAGGTGCTTTATTAGCATTAAACTCTTTCCCTAATGTTTTATGTGGATATGTAGTTGAACCATCAGATGCTTATTTATTTACTCAAATTAACGCAGGTAACGCAATCGCAATGCCTTTTGCGAAAGGATTTGGCTGGGGTGCTGAATTAAATCTTGAAAATGTATTTGAACAATTATTCAAGGCCCCATTTGGAGGAGGATACCCTAAGGAAAGAGTTATCCCTGAACAAAGAAACAAGAAAATCTTAGATGGTATTAAAGAAAAAACATACCGTCCATTAATTGATATCTTAAATGATATTGATAAGGACTTCTTACTTGAAACAGTAGATCGTCCTACATTCCGTGACTTATTCTTTAAGAATGCAAAGGATGAAGCTTTAATTACTTATTTCAAGAATTTATTAAAGTAAGAAATGGAAGAAATTAAAAATAAAAATGGCTTTGCGGCTAGATTTGCATTATCTTATTTAATAATGCCAATGCTTCCCGTAACTGGTATTTTAATTGTTTTGCTTTTAATCTCTTTACTTGTAAGAGGCTTTAAGCAGGAGCATGTTTTATCTTTAATAATTACATTTATTTTACTTAATGTAGTTTGGCTTTTATTGTTATTTATTTTTGGACTAATAATAAAGAAACTACAATATTATAAAGGTGAAACATCTAAAATTATGATTGCTTCATTTCCTATTGGTAAAGAAAAGAATATTATTTATGATGATATAAAAGAAGTATCTTATAAAAAAAGATTTCTTTTATATAAACTTAAGGTCATTGGAAATAAAAAAGCAGTATTATTATTTTCTTCTTTAGATGATTTAAAAGAATTTTTAAAGAAATCTACTTTAGAAGCATATTTAAATGAAAATGAAAAGGTAGCCTAATCGCTACCTTTTTCTTCGTCTATATTATTTTTATTAAAATTAAATAATTTCTTTATAAAATTTATTGTGAAATTAGAAGAAACTAATAAACCTATAATTGATAATATCATACCAATAATAATGAATAGTGTTATCTTTTCCTTTAAGAAAATAAATGAGAATAAAGTTGATATTAATGGTGATAAATATAAGTAGATATTAGTTGTAACAGTAGATATTCTTTGACATGAATAATTCCATAATAGGAATGCTAGAGTTGATGCAAATAATGCAAGGAATAATAATGATAATACTACCTTATAATCAGTAAATGCATTAAAATTAAAACTAGACTTTGTAATGAAGAATGCAGGTATTAGGAATATAAAGCCGTATTCCATAATATGTCTAGTCATTGTTGTACCCTGGTATCCTAAATCAGTTAAAAGTTTTAAGAATACTCCATATATACCCCAAGATACCATTGCTAGTATTGCTAGGATATCACCTAGTGGATTTAGCTTAAGCTCAAAGGCACCATTTAATGTTATAAGAATTATTCCTGATATTGCAATAAAGAATCCTAAAACAAAATTCCAAGAAATCTTAGGTTTTTTAAATGCAATAAATGAAGATAATAATGTAACTATAGGAACAATACCAGATATAATACCAACGTTAGTTGCAGAAGTATATGATAATGCGATATTTTGTAATAAGAAATATCCTGTTATACCAGATAATCCAGCCCCTAAGAAATATAATTCATGTGTTAATTTTTGTGGCTTATGGAATTTAGGGTAAATTATGAATAATAAGATAATTGATATAAAAAATCTATATATTAAGATAGCTGTTGGGCTAAAATATTCTAATAAATATTTTGTAACTACAAATGTAGATGACCATATTACTATTGTTATTAATGCTAGTGTATGAGGTAAAGCTTTTTTCATTAAAACATCTCCTTTACTGTTATATTCTATTACAATGCTTAGCAAAAACAAGGAAATACTATATTAAAAAAGTGTGTTTTTGGTCATATTTTATATAAAACGTTTCACAATATTAAATATTTTTAATAAATAGTTGAAATTTGCGAGACGTTGCTATATAATTATAAAATGCCTATAATGGCTAAATATCGTTAAGATTTTACAGTTATATCTATAGATATAGCTTATAATATATATTCGCGGACATCCATAAATAAAGGTAATAAACGCCCTTTTAACTCATAGAGTTAAGAAGTCTGAAGACGGTTTAAAAAAGAACGAAAGGATATTGTATATAAAAGTATACAAAGGTAGAAGAACTTATGGCAAACGTAGGTTACAGAGTCGAAGATTTTGGTAAAAAGTCAAAAAGACGTAATTACTCAAAAATCAGAAGTAGAGTAGATGTACCTGATCTAATTGAGATTCAGACTAAGTCATTTGATGAATTCGTAACATCAGGACTTGAAAAGTTATTAAATGACATCTCTCCTATTTCATCAACAAACCAGGATTTAAAGCTTTATTTCGGTGCATGTCATTTCGAAGATCCAAAGTATTCTGTTGTTGAATCAAGATTAAGAAGAACTAACTATTCAAGACCTTTAAAGGTAATGGTTCGTCTTGAAAATGCACAAACAGGTACTAGTGTGGAAAATGAATTATTTATGGGTGATATCCCTTTCATGACACCAGTTGGTACATTCATTATCAATGGTGCTGAACGTGTTATCATTTCACAGATTATCCGTTCTGCAGGTGTTTATTATTCAAAGGACATTGATAAGAAGACAGGAGATACTAAGTTCTCTGCTCAAATCTTCCCAACACGTGGTGCTTGGTTAGAATATGAAGCAGGTTCAAGAAATATTTTCTATGGTAAGCTAGACCGTTCAAAGAAGGTTCCACTAACAACTATGTTAAGAGCATTTGGTTTAGGAACTAATGAACAAATTGAAGAATTATTTGGTACAAAGGAATTCTTCGCTGAAACATATGAAAAGGAAACATCTTTAGCTAAGGGCGCAACAATTAATGCTGAATATGGTGCAACAGAATTATATTCTAAGTTACGTCAAGGTGAAGCAGCTCCAGTTGAAGGTTCAAGAATTGGTATCGCTGATAAGTTATTTAACGGAGAAAAGTACGACTTACAAGAAGTTGGTCGTTTTAAGTTCAATGTTAAGCTAGATGTTTTACAAAGAGCTAAGGGCTTAATTCTTTCTCGTGACGTTTTAGCAGCAGATGACGTATTCGATGAAGAAACAGGTGAAGTATTATTTGAAAAGGGTCAAGTAATTGCATCTAAGGGCCAAAGAGTTGAAGGAGAAGTTCTTGAAACTTTAAAGAAGGCAAGAGCTGGATTCCGTTATCAAATCGATTGTGGTAACACATTTGATAGCGATGCATATGAAACAGTTGATTCATCTTCTCGTTGTGCTGATCCATATCAAGAAATCTTATATGTTGACGTTACAGTAGGTGACGAAACTAAGGAAGTTAAGATTGTTGGTAATGACCAAAGAGAAACTGCATTACATATCACATTATCTGATATTTTAGCATCTATTTCTTATTTCATTAACTTATACCAGGGTGCTGGTAATATCGATGATATTGATAACTTAGGAAACAGACGTTTAAGATTAATTGGTGAATTATTAAGAAATCAATTTAGAGTTGGTTTTGGTAAGCTTAAGAAGAACATTAAGGATAGAATGTCTTTAACTGAATCTGAAAAGGCTACTCCATCTAACTTAATTAATATAAAGCCATTAACATCTACATTAAAGGAATTCTTCGGTTCATCTCAGTTATCTCAGTTCATGGATCAAATTAACCCATTAGCTGAAATCACTCAGAAGAGAAGAATTAGTGCGTTAGGTAGTGGTGGTATTCAAAGAGACCGTGCTGGTACAGAAGTACGTGACGTTCATAACTCACACTATGGTCGTATGTGCCCAATTGAAACACCAGAAGGTCCATCAGTAGGTTTAATTACATCACTTGCATCTTATGCTAAGATTGATAAGTATGGCTTCATTGAAGCTCCTTATTTCAAGGCATATAAGGATGAAAATGGTGAAACATACTTCAAGTCTAAGCAGGTTACTGACTGGGATGACAAGAAGAATGATTATGTTACAAATTTAGCAATGGATGATGCTGAAATCGAATATTTAACAGCATTCGATGAAGATGGTAAGGTTATTGCAGCTGCATCAACTAAGCTAGAAGTAAGAGGCGATAGATTCTATATCGTTGATGAAACAATCATCGGTCGTAGAGATCTTGAAACTGAAATGGTTTCTAGAACAGAAGTTGACTACATGGACGTTGCTCCACGTCAGATCGTATCTGTTGCCGCATCATGCGTTCCATTCCTTGAACACGATGACGCTACTCGTGCCCTAATGGGTGCCAACATGCAACGTCAGGCAGTTCCTATCATCGCTCCAGAATCACCAATCGTTGGTACTGGTATGGAATATAGAGCAGCAAAGGACTCTGGTGCTGCTTTATGTGCATTAGGTGATGGTGTTGTTGAATACGCTGATGCAAAGAAGATTATTGTTAAGGAAACATCAGGCGACACTCGTCGTTATGATTTATATCAATTCTTACGTTCAAACTCATCAACTGCAATTATTCAACGTCCAATCGTTAAGGCTGGCGAAGTAATTAGCCGTGGTGATGTTATTGCTGATGGTCAGTCAATGAAGGACGGAGAATTAGCATTAGGTAGAAACGTACGTATCGCATTCATGACATGGGAAGGATATAACTTCGAGGATGCCGTTATCATGTCAGAAAGAATGGTATATGATGATGTTTATACTTCATTACATATTGAAGATTATGATATCGAAGCAAGAGACACTAAGTTAGGACCTGAAGAGTTCACTCGTGAAATTCCTAACGTAGGTGAAGATGCTAAGAAGAACCTTGATGAATATGGTATCGTTAGAGTTGGTACTGAAGTTAAGGAAGGAGATATTCTTGTTGGTAAGACTACTCCTAAGGGACAAACAGACCCAACTCCAGAAGAAAAGTTATTATTACAAATCTTCGGTGAAAAGAGCCGTGACGTTAAGGATTCATCATTACGTGTTCCACACGGTGGTGGAGGAGTTGTTCAATCAATCCAGCACTTCTATAAGAAGGGACCAGATGGAAAGAAGGACGATTCATTAAATCCAACAGTTAACGAAGTAGTAAGAGTATTCATCTTACAGAAGAGAAAGATCCAAGTCGGTGATAAGATGGCCGGTCGTCATGGTAACAAGGGTGTTATTTCTAACATTTTACCAGTAGAAGATATGCCATTCTCAGAGGATGGTCGTCCAATCGACATCATGCTTAACCCACAGGGCGTTCCTTCACGTATGAACATTGGTCAGGTACTTGAATTACATTTAGGTATCGCAGCTAAGAAATTAGGCGTTAAGGTTGCAACACCAGCATTCGATGGTGCTACAATTGAAGATATTGAACAAGCTATGGCTGATGCAAACATGCCTGCAGATGGTATGTATACATTATATGATGGTCGTAGCGGTGAACCATTTGAAAATAAGATTTCAGTTGGTATCATGTACTTCATCAAGTTAAGCCACATGGTTGATGATAAGTTACATGCAAGAAACGTTGGTAAGTATACATTAGTTACTCAACAGCCAATGGGTGGTAAAGCTCAAAACGGTGGTCAGCGTTTCGGTGAAATGGAAGTTTGGGCATTACAGGCTTATGGTGCTGCACATACATTAAGAGAAATGATGACTATTAAGTCAGATGATCTTGTTGCACGTGATAGAACATTCGACGCAATTGTTGATGGAAAGCCAATCCCTGAATCATCAATTCCAGAATCATTTAGAGTATTAACAAGAGAACTTCAATCTTTAGGTATCCATGTTGAATTAATCAACCAGGATGGTGAAAATGAAGTTAACCGTTCTATTGTTGACTTCAAGATTAAGAATGTTGAAACTCCAAGAGTTAAATATTCATTAACTAAGTCAAAAGAAGAATTAATGGCAGAAGCCGATGAAAAGTAGGAGGAATGTAAGATAATATGAGTAAACAGTATAAATATTTCAAAATTGGTCTAGCATCTCCTGAAGAAATCTATTCATGGTCACATGGTGAAGTTTTAAAGCACGAAACAATTAACTATCGTACTTTAAAACCAGAACCAGATGGATTATTCTGTGAAAAGATTTTCGGACCTACAAAGGATTTCCAATGTGCATGTGGAAAGTCAAAGAGATCTACTGATAAGGGTAAGATCTGTGAAAAGTGTGGTGTTGAAATCACTGAAGCTAAGGTTAGACGTGAAAGAATGGGCCACATTACTCTTGCAGCACCAGTAGTACATACTTGGTTCTTAAGAAATTCACCATCTCCACTTGCTACATTATTAGAATTAAAGAATAAGGATCTAGAAGAAGTTGTTTATTTAGCATCTTATATCGTTATTGATTCAAAGCTTCCAAAGGGCGTTGTATCTAAAAACGATGTAATTACTGAATCTAGATATGAAGAATTACAAATGCAGTACCCTGGCCAGTTCAAGGCTATGACAGGTGCTGAAGCTATCAAGGAATTATTATCTAAGCTAGACCTTGAAGCTATGGATAAGAAGTTAAGAGCAAGATTAAAGAACTCATCTAAGCAAAAGCGTGATAAGGTTATTAAGAAGCTAGAAGTTGTTGAAGCATTCTTAAGATCTGATAACAAGCCTGAATGGATGATCTTAACAGTATTACCAGTATTACCACCAAGCTTAAGACCAATGGTACCACTTGATGGTGGACGTTTTGCAACAACTGACTTAAACGATTTATATAGACGTATCTTAAACCGTAATAACCGTTTAAAGAAGCAATATGAAGTACATGCTCCACACTTAATTACTAAGAATGAAAAGCGTATGCTTCAGGAAGCAGTTGACTCTTTAATTGATAACTCTAAGAGAGGCAAGAAGTCAGCAATCGATAAGGCTCATAAGTTAAAGAGCTTATCAGATATGCTACGTGGTAAGCAAGGACGTTTCCGTCAGAACTTATTAGGTAAGCGTGTTGACTACTCAGGACGTTCAGTTATCGTTGTTGGTCCATCATTAAAGATGTATCAATGTGGTATTCCAAAGGAAATGGCTTTAACATTATTCAAGCCATTCGTTTTAAGAGAAATTATTAAAGAACAGCACATTACTTTAGCAGCAGCTAATAAGTTATGTGATAACCAAGATAACTCTGTATGGAATATTCTTGAAAGAGTTATTAGAGAACATCCAGTTCTATTAAACCGTGCTCCTACTCTACACAGATTAGGTATTCAAGCATTCGAACCAGTATTAATTGAAGGTAAGGCTATTCGTCTTCACCCATTAGTTTGTACACCATTCAATGCCGACTTCGATGGTGACCAGATGGCTATCCACGTACCTCTATCTCAAGAAGCACAGGCTGAAGCTAGATTATTAATGTTAGCTTGCAACAACATCCTAAACCCTAAGGATGGTAAGCCAGTAGTTACTCCTTCACAGGATATGATTTTAGGTAACTATTACTTAACAACTGAAGTTAAGGGTGAACCAAACGAAGGACATTTCTATAACAGCTTCGATGAAGCTTATATGGCATATAAGAACAATATTATTACATTACATACAAGAATCTTCGTTAACGTTGAATTCATGATTGATAAGATTGTTGGACCAGATAAGCATAAGTCTTTAGATGAGTTACCATCTAAGTATTTATTCACAACTGTTGGTAAGATGATTTTCAACAACATCCTTCCTACAGATATGACATACTTAAATGATTATGCTAAGGATAATGATTATTATGATAAGACTCCAGCTCAATATTTCTTAGGTTATACTGAAGGATTTAAGGCAGGAGATAAGGTAACAGGAGATGTAATGAAGCAATCTTATGATGAATTCATTGCAAGAGATGTTACAAATCCATTCAAGAAGAAGAATATTATCAGAGTTATTGCTGAAGTATTCAAGAGATATCCTACAACTATGACATCAGCTACACTTGATGCTATTAAGAATTTAGGATATAAGTATTCAACTATTTCAGGTATTTCAATTTCTATGGCCGATGTATTAAAGTACGAAGGTAAGGATGCTAGAATTGCAGCTGGTGATAAGAAGGTTGCTCAAATCACTAAGTATTACGAAATGGGTCTTATTACAGACACAGAGCGTAAGATGCAAGTTCAAGCTGAATGGGAATCTGCTCGTTCAGAAATTGAAAAGGGTCTTTGGAAAGAACTTTCTAAACATAAGTCAAACGGTATTTACATCATGGGTGATTCTGGTTCCCGTGGCTCATCTTCTAACTTCTCACAGTTAGCCGGAATGCGTGGTTTAATGAACAATACTGTAGGTGATATCATCGAAGTTCCAGTTAAGGCAAACTTCCGTGAAGGTCTATCAGTAGCAGAATTCTTCATTTCTACACACGGTGCTCGTAAGGGTTCAACAGATACAGCCTTAAAGACAGCTGAATCTGGTTACTTAACTCGTAGATTAGTAGATGTATCTCAGAATGTTGTAGTATCTAGTGAAGACTGTGGAACAGAAAATGGATTCACAGTACGTGCAGTTATCCAAATGACAAATGGTGATCCTAAGACTATCGTTACAGTTGGACAACGTGCATTAGGTCGTTTCGCTGCTAAGGATATTGTTAATCCAAAGACTGGCGAAGTTATCGTTAGAAGAAATGAACTTGTTGAAGAAGAACAAGCTAAGGCAATTGATAAGGCTGGAATTTCTGAAGTTTGCATCCGTACAAACTTAACATGTGCTTGTAAGACAGGCGTATGTGTTAAGTGTTATGGTAGAAACTTAGCAACTAACAAGATGGTTGAAGTTGGAGAAGCAGTTGGTGTTATTGCCGCTCAGTCAATTGGTGAACCAGGTACACAGTTAACAATGCGTACATTCCATACAGGTGGTGTTGCCAGTGCAGCCGATATCACACAAGGTCTTCCAAGAGTTCAGGAATTATTCGAAGCAAGAAAGCCTAAGGGTCTTGCTAAGATGAGTGAAGTTAACGGTACAATTAAGAAGATTGAAATGACTAAGGCTGGCCGTGTTATCACAATCGTTGATGAAGATAGCCAAGAACCTAAGGAAGTTTCATACAAGGTTGATGCAACAGCAGAATTATATGATGGTGAAATCGCAGTTGGTTCTAAGATTAGCCGTGGTAAGCCATTAGTTAAGGGGTCTTTAAATCCAAAGGATATCTTAAGAATCTTAAATGCTGAAGCAGCACAACGTTATATCGTTGATGAAGTTCAGAAGGTTTACCGTGCTCAGGACGTTGAAATTTCTGATAAGCATATCGAAATCATCGTTAGACAAATGATGAGAAAGATTTCAGTAATTACAGAAGGTGGTTCAGATTTATTACCTGGACATTCTGTATCTGTACATACTTTCAAGCATGCAGTTGATAAGGCATTAGCTGATGGAACTGAATTACCAGTTGGTAAGCAAATGTTACTTGGTATTACTAAGGCAGCATTAGGTTCAGATTCATTCTTATCTGCATCTTCATTCCAGGAAACTACAAGAGTATTAACAACAGCAGCTATTGAATCTGCAGTTGATGATCTTGAAGGTTTAAAGGAAAATACAATTATCGGTGGATTAATCCCTGCTGGTACTGGTATTTTACAGGAAGAATCATTTGAATGTCCTCATGCTCCAGAAGATTTAGATGGCAATGTTTATGCAAAGGCTCTAAATGATGCTGAAGAACATGAATCATATATGGATATAATTAATGATGGTGAAGAAGAATCAGATTTTGATGCTGAACACGTTGATACTGATTTATCAGAACTTGACTAATTTATACCAATAATTAATAAAGGGTAGAGTTTCAATAAAATGAAATTCTGCCCTTTTTTCTTGTATTTGATTAGATATTAAGTTAAAATAATAATAATGAAATAAAATATTTATATGTGGGGGTGATGACATGCCTGAATATAAAATTAATAAATATGTATCAGTATATAAAAGAGCAATCGAATTATATAATGAGGGTAGTTTTAAGGAAGCAGCTAACTTCTTAGATTTAGTTGTTAAAAATGATGAATCTAATTATAATGCAGCTTATTATTTAGGAAATCTATATTATAATGGCCATGGTGTTAATAAAGATTTAAAAAGAGCATTTGATTTATATATGAAAGCAGCAACAAGAAGAGTTACTGAAGCTGAATACATGGTTGGATTATGCTATTTAAAGGGTGAAGGTGTTAAGCAAGAGCTTTTCCAAGCTGTTGCTTGGTTCACTGAAGCGGCTAAATATGCACATCCTCTATCTCAGTATTATTTAGGTGTTGCTTATATGAATGGTGAAGGTATCACTAAGGACGTTCCAAGAGCTGCACAATGGTTAGTACATGCTGCAAATCAAGGAATTGTTGAAGCACAAAGAGATGCAGGCAAGTGCTATGAAATATTAGGCAACTTCCATGGAGCTGCAACTTTATTCTTAGCTGGCGCAAAGAATGGAGATGCTGAATCTCAATTTAGATTATCTGGTTATTACAGTGAAGGAAAAGGAATTACTCAATCTACGCCTTTAGCTGTATTCTATTTAGAAGAATCAGCAAAGCAAAATTATGCACCTGCACAGGTTGCATTAGGAAGAAGATATGATATGGGTAATGGTGTTGCTAAGGACCCAAGACATGCACTTGAGCTATATCAAACAGCAGCTAAGGCTGGTAACCCTGAGGCTGAAAATGCATTAGCTGAATCATATCATTCAGGTGAAGGTATTATTCACGATAATACATTAGCAGTACAATGGTGGACTAAAGCAGCTGAAGATGGAAATATTGATGCTATGATTCACTTAGCTGAAATATTAACTGACCCTTCTGATAAGACAGTTATGGTTGACCTAGTTACAGCAAAGAGCTGGTGGACAAAGGCTGCAGAAGCAGGAGATGCTTATGCAATGTTCCGTTTAGGTGACTGCTTAGAAAATGGTATTGGTGTATCTAATGTTAACTTAGATGATGCATTTAAATGGTATCGTCTTGCAGCACAGAATGGATATAAGGATGCTGAAGAAGCATGCGCTAGATTCAGTAAATCATTTACTGGTAAGGTAAAATTAAAAAAAGTTTAATAAAAAATTATGCGACTCAAATGGGTCGCAATTTTTTATATTAAAATAATGGAAAAACTATGTTGACACTATATTTTTCATTTGATATAATATAAAAGCACGTCTGTGCATACCTGAGTGGGAGGACTATCTCTTGAATAGTCTGTTTAACCACATCATTGACAAAAAGGAGGAAAAGGTTCATGGCAAAGAAAGTTACAAAAGTTGTAAAGTTACAAATCGCTGCCGGCAAAGCAAATCCAGCTCCACCAGTAGGTCCAGCACTAGGACAGGCAGGAGTTAATATTCCAGGATTCTGTTCTCAGTTCAATGACGCAACAAAGGATAAAATGGGATATATATTGCCAGTTGTTATCTCTGTATACGAAGACAGATCATTTACATTCGTAGTACATACACCACCAGCTGCAGACTTATTATTAAAGGCTGCTGGAATCCAAAAGGGTTCTGGTACACCAAATAAGAAGATTGTTGGTAAGGTTACTAGAGATCAATTAAGAGAAATTGCAAAGATGAAGATGGCTGACTTAAACGCTAATGACGTTGAAGCTGGCGCTAACATTATTGCAGGTACAGCAAGAAACATGGGTATTGCTGTAGAAGATTAATAATTTGGTTGTTATATATTGATATAAAACGACCTAAAACTTGTGGGAGGAATTCCCGCTTGACCACATTTTAGGAGGAAAGACAATGAAGAGAGGAAAGAAGTACGCAGAAGCAGCAAAGTTAATCGAAGCTGGCAAGGCATATGATGCTAAGGAAGCTTTAGATTTAGCTATTAAGACTTCAACTGTTAAGTTTGATGCATCAGTAGATGTTGCATTCAGATTAAACATTGATCCACGTAAGGCTGAACAAAACATCCGTGGTGCTATCGTGTTACCAAATGGTACAGGTAAGACTCAGAAGGTTTTAGTATTATGCCGTGGAGCTAAGCAGGAAGAAGCTAAGGCTGCAGGAGCTGATTATGTTGGTGAAGACGATTATATCGCTAAGATTCAACAAAATTGGTTCGATTTCGATGTAATTATTGCTACACCAGATATGATGGGTAAATTAGGTAGATTAGGACGTGTCCTAGGACCTAAGGGATTAATGCCAAACCCTAAGACTGGTACAGTAACTATGGACATCGCAAAGGCTGTAAACGATGTTAAAGCTGGTAAGGTTGAATATCGTCCAGACAAGGTTGGTAACATTCAGTTAACAATCGGTAAGACATCATTCGGAGCTGAAAAGCTATACGAAAACTTCGTTACTATCTATAACACATTAGTTAAGGCTAAGCCATCAACAATTAAGGGTGCATATGTAAAGAACATCTCTGTTGCATCAACAATGGGCCCTGGTGTTAAGATTGACGAAACATCAATTAAGTAATTTTACAATATTGAACAATTTAAGCCGAAGACAGTAGGCGGACATTTATGTGTCCTTAATTTCCTACCGAGGAACTTTTTGATTATAACAATTAATCTTCTTGTACCTCGGTATGAGAAGATTTTTTCATTTAAAAATTTTACAGGAGGAACAAAATGAAGGAAAGTCTAGAACAAAAGAAGCAAGAAGTTGTTGCTGCTACTGAAAAGTTCAAGAATTCTGCTGCAATCGTTGCATTCAAGAATAACGGTTTAACAGTTGCTGAATTCCAGTCTATTCGTAGACAAATGAGAGAAGCTGGATGCGAAGTTGAAGTTTTAAGAAACAATATTTCACGTCGTGCTGCTAAGGAATTAGGATATAACGAATTTGCAGATGCTTATAAGGGAACTGTAGTAACAATCACTTCTAAGGAAGACGTTGTTGCACCAGCTAAGGTTATTTTCAAGGCTGCTAAAGACATCGTTTTAGAAGATGGTAAGACATCTAAGATTGAAATCGTATGTGGTGTTGTAGACGGCGAATTATATTCATTCGACCAGTTAAAGACATTATCTCAATTACCTTCTCGTGAAACATTATTAACTCAGTTAGCTGCAGGTATGATTGGTACATTATCTCAATTAGCTATCGGTCTTAATATGATTGCTGAGAAGAACGAAGGTGCAGCTGAAGCTGCTCAGGCCTAATTAAAAAAATTAAAATTATAATATAAATTATCGGAGGAAAAATAAAATGGCTAAGTTAAATAAAGAAGAATTTATCGCATCATTAAATGAAATGACAATCCTTGAAATCAAGGAATTAGTAGACGCTATGAAGGAAGCATATGGTATTGACCCAACTGCAGTTGCTGCTGCTCCTGCTGCTGGTGCTGGTGCTGCTGCTGCTGAAGAAAAGACAGAATTCGACGTAATTCTTGCTAACGCTGGCGCAAGCAAGTTAAACGTTATCAAGGTTGTTAAGACTGTTACTGGTTTAGGCTTAAAGGAAGCTAAGGACCTTGTTGATAACGCTCCTAAGGCTGTTAAGGAAAAGGTTTCTAAGGCTGAAGCTGAAGACTTAAAGAAGCAGTTAGAAGAAGCTGGCGCTACTGTTGAAATTAAGTAATTAATTGATACTATAGACTAGACATTTAAATTAAGAGGACTTAAGCTTTGCTTAGGTCCTTTTTAAAACTATAAATTATGGGAAAAGAAGACGCAGGAAAATTCTATTATTCCAGAACACAAGGTGACTTAGAATCTAAGCCAGCAAAATTCGATTTCTATTATAAAGATCACCATTTCACATTTAATACTGATGCTGGTGTATTTTCAAAAGATTATATAGATTATGGTTCTTTTGTTATGCTAAATAATTTCATCCCTAATGAACTTCCATACCCTATTCTTGATATGGGTGCTGGATATGGTCCTTTAGGAATTGTTATTTCAGTTTTATATAATAAAAAGACTGTCATGGCTGAAATAAATGAAAGAGCATATAATCTTATTCTAAAGAATGTTAAAGAAAATAATAGTAATTCTTTAGTATATAATTCTGATTTATATGAAAAGATAACTGATGATATGAAATTCTCATCTGTTGTTACAAATCCACCAATTCGCGCAGGTAAAGATGTTATTAATAAAATATATGATGGCGCATATTCTCATTTAGTAGAAGAAGGAGAATTATGGGTTGTTATTCAAAAGAAGCAAGGTGCTCCTTCATCTAAGGATTACCTAACTAAATTATTTGGTAACTGTGAAATTGTAAAAAGGGATAAAGGATATTACATTTTAAAGTCAATAAAGCATTAAAAAGAGCCGATATTATATCAAAATCGACTCTTTTTTTGATTTTTATCTATAAAATATATGTTTTATCATAAATATAATAACGCAAAAATAAAAGAGGATTTTAATCCTCTTTATTATAGTTATTTAATTCTTTGTCTCTTTCTAATTCTTTATCGATTTCTATATTATTTTCTACTTCTAATTCAGCTTCCTTTTGATTAAATACGAAAAGCTTTCTTCCTATGTAGTTAATAATTAATACGATAATTGTTAGAATTACTTTAAATATCCAGAATACTAATTGAACATTCTTTAAGAATAGAATATCTACTAAAATATCATCATGTAATGGTGTAGATAATTGCATACCTACCCAAGTAATACCAAATCCGATTAATGATAATACTACGAACTTTAGGAATACAACCTTGCTTCTTTGTTGTTCCTTTGTAATATATCTATAAACGAATTTCTGTAAGAACCAGTTTGTAAGTAGACCTGCAGTAAAGCCTGCGGCAGTATATAAGAATGTTGCAAGACCTTCATTTAAGTCTTTAACTGCATAATTTTTAACTGCCCATGTTACAGCATAGTCTACTAATGTTGCTAGTCCACCAACAAGTAAGAATCTAAATATTTCAAAGAATAAATCCTTTTTACTTTGATTCTTCATTTTCTACGTTTGACTCCTCTAAGATATAGATTGGTCTATTTCTAACCTGAGCTCTATTTTGATATCCAAGCTTCATTAAATAGAATAATACAATTATTACACCTAAGATTAGCGCATCAAATCTAATATGTGTCCAATCCCAGAACATTATATCCTTATTATGTATTACATTATAAATTTGGTATCCAGTATCATAGCATAGAAGAAGTGATACTAAAAAGCCAATAAACTTAGGAACTAATAAATATAGGTCTGAGAATTCTCTAATTCCAACGAATGCGTATTTTAATAATTTCTTAAATGTCCACTTAGTTTCTCCAGCAACTCTCTTTTCATAATCGAAAGTAATGATTTTGCTCTTAAATCCTACATAATTATAAATGCCCTTAGTAAATCTTTCATAATCCTTAACACTTAAGAATGCATCAATTACCTTTCTATCAAGTAAGCAGTAGTCTCTTGCACCAGCACGCATCTTAGTATCACCAGTTAATTTAGCATAAACCTTATAGAATCCTAATGAGAAAATCTTACCAAGCTTAGATTGACCACTACGATCCTTTTGTCTTGCGAATATTAAATTATATCCTTCATTATGTGCTTCTAAGAATTCAGGTAAAAGCTTAGGTGGATCCTGTAGGTCAACATCCATTATGACTGCTGCATCACTATTTAAGGCTTTTGCAGCTTCAAGACCAGCATACATTCCAGCCTCTTTACCGAAGTTTCTAGAGAATCCAACATATTTAACTCTTGAATCCTTTTCTGCAAGCTTCTTCATGATTTCAAGTGAATCATCCTTAGAACCATCATTTACATAAATGATATTCCATTTATGGTTTTCATCCATATATTTAGTTGCTTCATTATAGAATGTTTCAATGGTTTCATGCTCGTTATAGCATGGAACTATAAGTGATATTGTTTCCATTATCTAATAATTCCTCTTTTCTTTCTCTTATTAAGCTCATAAACTAATACAGTTGCAGTTATAGCCATATATAGGACACAACCAATTGCTGAAATCTTAAATCCTGTTTGATATCCCTCAGGAACATAATATAGATTAATATCTACGTCTAAAACATTTTCAGGTACGATAATTCCTAAAAATCCACCATCAACATCAATTGTTTCGTATCCTAAATTATTATTTAGAATTTTCCAATCATCTGAATAAGCATAAGCTGTTTTAATAATTCTTGCTTGAGTAGGGTTATTGTTAGTGAATTTAATTAACATATTATTACCATCAAGCTTAAATGATTTATTAGTAAATTTATCTTGCTTTTCTAAGAATTGATCATAAACATCATAATTAAATCCATATACAGTAATACTAGAAGAAGATACTGCATTTTCAGCTCTAACAATTAATTCCTTTGGCATAATATTATAAGTGTCATTATAGAACACGTTATAATGGAAAGGACGCAATGAATTATCATCAGGATCTCTTAGGTATGCATGATAATCATATAATCCTGCAGTTTGGCTATTAAAGAATGATAAATAAACTGCATCACAATTAAATACCTTTTGATAATTAGTTATAGAAGAAGATAAGTCATAATTGAAATATCCACTCTTATAATCTATAGATGAGATAGTAAATGAATAGCTATAATAATCATTTTTAACATTATTATATATTGTATTAAATGTCTTTGTCGCAAAGCCATTTTCCTTAAGCTTCTTAATTGTATTCATGTATCTAATAGATGTTTTAGATAATTCTATAGTATCTGTACCATCTGTTAGAGTTTTTGCTTTCTCATCATATCCTTCAAGTAATGTATCGAAGTTTCTTTGACTGAAATTTAATTTATATACTTCTTCAGGAGTTTTAATATAAGCATTATCTAATAATATTAAATCTCTTAGGAAGTGATCTCCATAAACAGTTTCTGTTGTTTGTAATGCGATTGTATCATATACAATAAAAGGAGTAGTGTCCTTTAATACATAATAATTTAATGAAGTATTCTGTGGATTCTTATAAAGATTATAATATCTTTGAGGTAATTTAACCTCAGTAATATCAGTTGATGTAATAACATATTTTGTATTAAACATAGGGCCATTTAATAAAGAATAGCCAAATATACTACGTCTTGTCCATGCAGTAGATGTTTGATTATGAATATCCCCAAAATATGCATTTAACGGTGTATTATAGAAAGATTGGAAGAAGCTTGATGCATTTACATTACCATATTTAATATTTGCATTAATATCTCCCTTTTGAGATGTGTACATATTTATTCTATAACCATCTGTTACATCATATCCTAAATTATTTTTTAAATAATCAATTTCATTTTTAGTATTATTATATGTTGTTGAATAAGATTCACTACCAATACTGCAGAAAGTAATAATAGCTGCAAAAACAACTTCTAAACCAATTACAAAAGGAATTAATCCAGTTATATATTGATTATGGTTATAAAACCATTTCCACACATGTGGTAGGCATAGTAACAATAAATATACTAAAACAAATACTAATTCAGTAACTAATATACCATAGAAGAAGCTTTGAGATTCTTCACCCTGGCTTTCTGCCTGATAGTGAATAAATTCCTTAGGTGAAACTTTTAAAGTATATACTAATAATACAAAGCCAACTAGCATCATTAATAATGGTACTAACGCAAGAGGTCTTTTCTTACCAATAACAAAACCAGTTTCATTCATACCAACTGCCATGGCATAAACATTTATTAAATATGGAATAAAGAACCATCTTAAATATGCCCAAGTAGAAAGTGAGAATATCATCGCAAATATTGGAATTAAATACATAATATTCATAATTCCAACCCAGATTTTTAATCTGTGATTTTGTTTTCCTCTTAATGTAAAAAAGTATGCAAAGTAAATTATACCACCAGTAGTCATATATAATGTACCATGCTCTCTTATATAGTCTCCTGCAGATATTAAGCATAATCTAAATGGATTATTTGGAATATAATAATTAATAAATTGAGTAAAATAATGTCTAAATGATATCTCACTTTTATCATAATGAGATGTTGAATAATACCAGAAATAATCAACTGAAGAAGAAGCTCTAGATGATTGATTCATAATATATAATGCACTTGGTAATAAATAGAATGCACTTAAGGCAAGTCCTATAAATATAAGTGACATAAATGTTCCAAAATTAATATAGAATTCTTTTGTAATTAAGAAGAATTTCTTAGATTGAATTGATGATTCAATAACAAAGAATACACACATAAATGCAACAAGCATATATGCAATATAAAAGTCAAATATAATACAATTTAAGACATAAAGTGGTATAAAAATATACCCCTTAACTCTATCCTTTTTATCTAAGAATAGATCAACTAATAGCATAGCTAGGGGTGCATAGAATGAAATACCTAAGTAAACAGGGAATACAAAGCATGTTTCAGTAACAGCTGTTTGTGTATATATTAATGCAATAATAACACACACAGAAGGCTTAAATCCCTTACGCTTAAATACATAGAATAAAATCATTGCACCACACATAATCTTTAACAGTAGAGTTATATAGTAAGATAATTCTACACTTAAGAAACTACTTAATAGGAATGCTAGTAATAAGAATAAGTCAATTGGTATATAGTATGTTGATGCAAAATAAGAAGCACCACCATATAATGTCACATCATAAAATGACAATTGACCAGATTTAATTCTATCAAAGAAATTTTGAATATATGGATAATATTGAACAATATCATCTGTATTACAGTTATAGAATGTATCATGAGATTGTGGCACCCAAACCAAAATCACAGTCATTATAAATAACACAACTATTAAGAAATCAAAAGCTCTTTGATATGTTTGAAACATAGTCTTACAGTAATTTAGTGATGCAAGACCCATTTCCTTAACACTTTTTGTTGAATTTTTATTGTCGTTTGAATTATTGTTTTCACTTTTGACTAACATAATAAACCTCTTTAACAAACATTACAAATATTATATAATATTTTTCTTCTTTTTCCTATTAATAACTTAAATTTATTTTATAAATTTTGACAACTTAAAATCTTTTTAATATAATATCCATAATTATTGGAAGGTGAATTATGTTACCATTGATTATAATATTATCTATTTTGGGATCTTTCTTAGTTTTATATTTGGTATTAAGTGTTATTTTATTTAATGTTATTTTTAAAAGAAAACCATGTGTACCACTTAAAACATTAGATTTAGATAAAACTCAATATAAGCTAGTTAAGGATAAAGTTTATACTTATAGTAATCTATTTGAAAAGCTAGAATATGAGGATTTAACCATTAAATCTAAGGATAATCTAACTCTTCATGCACATTACTACAATAATAATAGTAAAAAAACTATTATTTTTGTCCATGGATATCATGCAACAGTAGAAAATAATTTTATGATACCAGGCTATGAATTATATAATAAAGGCTTTAATTTATTGTTAATTATGAATAGAGCATCAAATGATAGTGAAGGTAAATGGATAACATTTGGTGATAAGGAAAGATTTGATTTAGCTTTATGGGTTGAATATATTAACAAAAATAAGCACGCAGAAGAAATAACATTATATGGTGTTTCTATGGGCGCAAGTATTGTACAGGAATTCTTAGGCATTAATAGACTTGGTAATGTTAAGAATGCGATAATGGAAGCAAGCTATTCTAATACAAAAAGAATAATAGAATATCAAATAATTAAAAATGCAGGGAAAATGCCATTTAAGAATATTTTAAAAATAAACATGCCAATGATTTCTTTACTTGCAAAAATGCATGGTTTCTCATTAGATATCAATCCTAAATTAGAATTAATGAAGAATAAAAATGTAAGAACATTATATTTTTATGGAGAAAATGATACTTTTATTCCTAAAGGAATGAGTGATGAGAATTATAATAGTGATAATACATTCGATAAAAGGATATTTAGAACTAAGGCAAATCATGCGATGTCATGTTATGAGGATTTCGATAAAACTTTTAAAGAAATTAAGGATTTCTTAAAAATAAGAGGATAAAAAAAGAAGAGCTTGTAGAAAAACTACAAGCTCATTTTTATTTATTGGGAAATTCTAATTATTAATTTATTATATCATATATGATATAATAAAAATGAAAGGAGGAATAAAACGATGAAGCAATATAAAGTTCTAAAACAAAAGCTTAAATCTACCAATGGTGAATTCTTTATTTATAGATTTTTATCTAAAAAAT
>JAEELJ010000077.1 GCA_016288855.1 Acholeplasmatales bacterium | reverse complement strand
TTAGGTGCAACTACATTTGTATTATGTAATAATGGAGAATTTATTTGCAAATTCCTAGGTGCATTTATGTTCTGCATAGGTTTATATACAATTATTCATTTCAATTTATGGTTATATACTGGTAAGGTTGGATATGTGTTAAACAATAAATTAGATTATATCCCACAAGTTATTGTTTGCTTTTTAGGCAATGCTTTAGGATCATTCACACTATCATCTATTATTGCTCAAACATCAATTGCTCCAACATTACAGGAAAGATGTTTTCAAATAGCAAATGCTAAATTAGATTCAACTTGGTATTCTATTTTAATAATGGCTATGCTATGTGGTGTTATGATTTATTTATCTGTTGAAGGTCATAAGAGAGCTAAATATAATTTAGCTAAAACTGTATTTGCATTTATGCCAATTATATTATTTATTTTATGTGGATTTGAGCATGTTGTTGCAAATGTAACTTATTTTACATATGCAGGAGTATTTAACTTTAAAGCATTTGGATATTTTATTCTAATGTTTTTAGGTAATGCTATTGGTGCTATTTTATTTGATGGTCTTTTAAAACTAATTAATAAATTAAGTGAAGAAAAAAAGGTAGAAGATAACTCTAATAAGGTATCTTCTAATGAAGTAGAAGAAACAAAGTAAATTCTTTTATTTTATACTTGCTTTATTATTATATGTATGTTAAAATAACGCAGTAAGTATAAAAACTTTCTATGACTTTAGGTCATGGCGGAAGGAGTGAACGAACATGAAGAACGGAATACATCCAAATTATAAGAAGGTAACAGTTACTTGTACTACATGTGGTGCTACATTCGAAACTGGTTCAGTATTAGATGAAATTCGTGTTGATACTTGCTCAAATTGTCATCCATTCTACACTGGAAAGCAAGCTTTCACAGCAGCAGATGGAAGAATTGAGAAGTTCAATAAGCGTTACAATCTAAAGAAGTAATTTGAATTTATAAATAATGAGGACTCTTAAGAGTCCTTTTTATTTTATTTTGATTAATAAATGACTTCTATTGTGGTATAATAAATTTATATGATGTTTGGTGGTGTTTTTATATGAATTATGTTTTAGGAAAGAAGGGGACATTAGAGATGGTTGTTGGTCCTATGTTCTCTGGGAAAACGGAAGAAGTAATTAATTTAGCTAAAAAGATGGATTTTGCTAATAGAAATTATCAAATATTTAAGCCTATGATTGATACTAGATATAATCCAAATGAAATTGTATCTCACAATAAGAGTCATCTACCTTGTATAAGAATTCAGCATGGTGAAGATATAAAAAAGCATTTAAAGCCTGAAACTGAAGCAATAATTATTGATGAGGCTCAATTCTTTGAAGAAAACTTTTATAGAACTATTTTGAAATTAATAGATTTGGGATATAGAATCATAATATCAGGACTTGATACTGATTTTAGAGGAGAACCTTTTAAGACAATTGCTAATTTATTATCAATTGCTGATAAGGTTTTAAAGCTTACTGCAATTTGTTCTTGCTGCAAGTCACCTGCAACAATGACACAAAGAATTATTAATGGTAAGCCAGCATATTATAATGATCCTTTAATTTTAATTGGTGAACGTGATTCATATGAGCCTAGATGTAGAGATTGTCATAAGGTAATATATTAATGCAAAAGAATAATGAATATTTTATGAAGCTTGCCTTAAAGGAAGCAAAAAAAGCATACGTAATTGGTGAGACACCAATTGGGTGCGTAATTGTAAAAGACGATAAGGTTATTGCTAGAGGATATAATAGAAGAGAAAAGGATAAATTATCATTAGCACATGCTGAGGTAATAGCAATAAAAAAAGCTTCTAAGGTAATTGGAGACTGGAGACTTGAGGGATGTAAGTTATATGTTACATTAGAACCATGTATTATGTGTGCAGGTGCAATTATTCAGTCTAGAATAGAAGAAGTATATTATGGTGCTAAGGATTATCGATTTGGTGCTGATGTTTCTTATGCACATATATTTGATTTAAATTTTAATCATAAGGTTCAAATAGAAGGTGGAATATTAGAAAGTGAATGTAGTGAATTAATTTCATCTTTTTTTAAAGAGTTACGTAGTAAAAATAAACTTGAAAACAAATAATTAATATGCTAGAATAAGACTTGTCCTAAGCCAATCGGGTGGAGTGAACCAGGTCAGGTCAGGAATGGAGCAGCCTTAAGCTTTCATTCGATGTGGTTTAGGCGCTATTATATAACATAAAAGGCTATAAGGAGTTCTCCTTATAGCCTATTTTTTATATTTCTCTTGTATAATTTGCTAACCATTCTTTTTCTTTTGCAGTAAGCTTTGGTGCAATTAATTCATAGCATTTTTTATGGTAATTATTTAACCATTCTTTTTCTTCACTATTTAATAGTTTTGGATTAATAGCATCTAAATCAATTGGTACATATGTCAATGTATCAAATGAATAGAAAGTGCCATATTCATTAGTTTCATCTTCCTTAACTAAAACATCTGATTCAATACGAATACCGTATTTATTTTCGAAATATAATCCTGGTTCGTTAGATGTTATCATACCAGGCTTTAATTCAACCATTTCAGTTAAGCTTTTTGTTGATTTCCATCTAAAACAGTTTGGTCCTTCATGAACAGATAGAAGATAACCAATTCCATGTCCTGTACCATGGTTATAATCAAGCCCCATTTGCCATAATGGCGCTCTTGCGATTACATCAAGGTTTATACCCTTGCATCCCTTCATAAATCTAAGCTTA
Organism: Acholeplasmatales bacterium; assembly: GCA_016288855.1. Classification (GTDB taxonomy): domain Bacteria; phylum Bacillota_I; class Bacilli_A; order Acholeplasmatales; family Anaeroplasmataceae; genus Anaeroplasma. The sequence continues at coordinate 2,014 of JAEELJ010000077.1, read as the reverse complement.
GCTAAATTTATATGAGATTTTAATACTAATGTGAATGAATTTTTCATTTCATCACTAATATTACCTAACGCAAATGTTCTTGTGATATCTGTTGTACCTTCCAAGTAATGAGCACCAGAATCTATTAATAGTAAGCCTGAACCTTCAATTTTCGCACAATTTTCTTTAGTAGGAGAGTAATGTGCCATTGCTGCATTACCATTCCAAGCTGATATAGTATCAAATGATAGATCGACGAAGCCTTTGTTTTGCTTTCTCATTTCATATAATTCATCTGATACTGATATTTCAGTCATTTTTCTGCCCTTTTGATAATCATTCTTTAGATTGTACATAAACTTAGTTAAAGTTACACAATCCTTTAATTGAGCTTTCTTTGTGTTTTTGATTTCTGAATCATTTTTAATAGATTTTAGAATAGTAATAGGATCAGTAGTATCAATTATTGTATTACCTTGTTCAATAGATTTATATAATTCATAATTTGTATGTCCTAAATCTATCATAATTGTTTTACCAGTTGTTTTTGCAAATAACTGATAAATGTCATTATAAGGCTTTACTTGAATTTCGTTTTCATCTAAATATTTTGAAACAATTTTATCAATCTTTTTTTCATCAATATATAATGTTGTTTGCTTAGATGTAATTACAGTAAATCCTAAGAAAACAGGAGTATGAGAAATATCATTTCCTCTTAGGTTAAATAACCAAGCTTGGCTTGTTAATTCAGGAACGATTAAGTAATCTGCTTTATATTCCTTCATTTTATCTAAAACTTCAGTTATCTTTGATGAATAAGATTTTCCAGCATAGAATTGTTCTAATACATATAATGTTGAATATGGCATATCTGGTCTATTACTCCAGAATACATCAACTAAATCTTCAGTTGTTTCAAATCTATTTACTTTAACATTATTAATAATATCTTTTGCTAAAGAAGTAGAAACCATTTTGCCATTGAACCCTAATATTGAATTCTCATTAAGCTTTTCTTTTAAGAATTCAATTAAAGTAGGTACACCAGGCTCACCCATTTTCATAACCTTAATAGGTTGACCCTTAAGCTCAATATCAGCCTGAATGAAATATCTACCATCTACCCAAATGAAAGCTTCTTCCTTAGTTATAAGTAAAGTTCCTTCTCCAGTATACCCTGTTAAAAAACAGATTTCTTTAAAATAATCAGGAATATATTCACTGATGTGATAGTCAGAATTGCATATAAGGTATGCATCTATATTTTGACTTGTTAAAACATTTTGAAATTCTTTTATTTCCATATTAAAATATCACCCATGACATATTATAACACTAATTAATAATTTGATTATATTTTTTAATGTTAATTAAAAACAATTGTTATTAAATGTAATTAAGATATAATATAAGTAAGTGTTTTAAAGGAAGGTGATAGTATGAATTTTGGTATTTTTGGTTTAATTGATATAATCTTCCTTATTGGGTTAGTAATTGCTATATTATTTGGATATTTTACTGGATTTATGAAAAAGATGATATCTAAATTTGGTTTTATTGCAATTATTATTTTTTCAGTTATGTTTGCATCATCATTTGCAACATTTTTAAAAAGTATAAATCTAATCTATCCTGATTTAAAAAGTGGATTTGAATTATCATTAACCAATTATTGTAATGAATATAATCCAACATCATTACCATCTTATTCAGTAGTCATTGAAAAGGGATTGGGAATATTTGAGCCTTTTGCAACATTTTTAAAATGGATAATGGGTAATCCTACATTTGTAGCTGAATCTGGTAAGAGTGTTAGCGAGGTAATAATAGAGCAAGGCTCTCAAACATTTGCATCATCAATGCTATTATTTATATCATTTGTATTTTTATTTGTTTTAACTGGAACAATTCTATTTGTATTAAAGGTTGTTGCAAATGTATTAAGAAAGAATAAAATGATAAAGGTTTTAGATGGTATATTAGGAATATTATTAATGGTTGCGTTATATATTGTTGCATTTGCTGGTATTTT
>JAEELJ010000076.1 GCA_016288855.1 Acholeplasmatales bacterium | reverse complement strand
TTTTTCTTTCTTATAGAATAACCAAACTTCCCTAAATACTCCCCTAATGAATAATATTCTCCGTGTGAATAAGTAACAAGACCTGCCTTCTTCATATCAAAATAATTCTTTTCATCTAAAAATTTATCATTTACATAAACACCCTTTACGGATGCAACAAGCATATTATGAGAGCCAAGCTTTAAAACATTTTCAACATGACAAACTATATTAACTGGTGCTTCTTCAATACCAGGAACATTTGTTCCATTAAGCTTAACTGGAGTCAAATTCATTTCCTTAAATTTGTCATGTTCCCTACCAGATACAACACCACAGTAATCACAGGCTTTAACTAAATCCTTTGTAACAAGATTAATAACATAATCCTTAGATTCCATAATAAGATCATAAGAATATCTACTTGGTCTTACTGAAATATATACATATGGTGGATTAGTACAGCAATTACCACACCACGCAACTGTAAAAATATTCATTTTATTATTTATATCCCCACTTGTTACCATTACTGCAGGAAGTGGATAAAGCATATTGCCTGGTTTCCATTCTTGTCTCATAAATGCTCCTCAAAAAAAAGTAGCAATTACATAAAAAGTAATCACTACTATAATCATTAGCCCAATGCTAAATCTTTATTCATTTTTATTATCTTTAGATAATACAAAGATATTTTACTCTATTTTTTTAAAATGTAAATAACCAAAATTAACAATCATTTATTTTTTTTGGCCATCTATTACCATCCAATCTTCTCCATCCATTTTATGTGTTCTAATATCCTTAAAACCAGCCTGGTGGAATAATTCTTTATATTCATCCTCAGTTCTTATTTTTAAATTATATTTTTTAACATTAAATAGCTCTTTTTCTGTTAATGTACCTGTATCATAAACATCATTTACAACAAGTAGATGTCCATGTGGCTTTAATACTCTTAAAACCTCTTTTAAATTCTCCTTTTGATTAGGCCAAAAATAGAATGATTCTACAGTAATTATTTTAGAGAATGTATTATCTCTAAATGGTAATTTTTCTACATCTGCCTTATAAACCTCTAATACATTATTATCAATTAAATCTTTATTATATTTGATTGTTTCATCAATTGATACATCTGAATAATCAGCGCCATAAAGCTTAGCCTGTGGATTATATTCATTAATTAATTTTAATGTATTTCCTCCACCACAGCCAATATCTAAGATTGTATCATCTGGTTTAAAATTTAAAAATCCCAATGCCCATTTTGTTAGTGGCTGATGCGTTCTATTCATTCTTCTTAGCATCAAGCTTCCATATTCTCCTTCTGGTTTTTTAGGATTTCCTTTTTCTGTAATTTCTTCTTCTGTTAATTCTTTTTCTAATGCCATAACTTACCTCTTTTTTAAAACTTATTTATATAATTTAATAGATATAAAATATTACATATATTTTAACATATTTTTATTATTTTAACTACGCTTTTATAGAATTTTATTTTAAATTTTTAAATATTAAAAGTCCCCTATCTATTTATTCAATATATAGAGGACTATAGTTTATGCTATGCTTCTTGCTTCTTATTCGCCTCATCTATATCATGAAGCTTTTCTTCAATTTCTAATTCAAGCATAGATTTATCTTTTCTTTCTTCATTCTTAAGCTTACCCTCATGAATAAGCTTAACAACTATTTTAGCTATTTCAGGATCAAATTGTGTGCCACTACAATTTTCAAATTCACTAACAATCTTATCTAGTGGATAAGGATCCTTATAAACTCTTTTTGTCGCCATCGCATCAAAACAGTCAGCACAACAAATAATTCTTGCGATAAGAGGAATCTCTTCGCCTTTTAATCCTTCAGGATATCCTCTACCATCATATCTTTCATGATGATATTTAGCACCATCAGCAATATTTGGAATTGTTGTAATACCATGAAGAATCTTTGCACCCTCAGTTGTATGAGATTTCATAATTGCAAATTCCTCATCAGTTAATCTACCTGGCTTATTTAATACAGTTAATGGTATTGCAATCTTACCAATATCATGTAGTAAGGCTGTATAGTAGATATTATCTACCTCTTCTCCACTATATCCTAATTCCTTTGCGATTAAGCGTGAATAATATCCTACTCTTACTGAGTGACCATTTGTATATGAATCCTTCGCATCAATTGTTCTTGCAATTGCTTCAATTGATTCAATTGTTATTTTTCTATATTCATTTTGTCGTTCAATTGCTTTTCTAATTCTATAATTAATTATTATGTAATTTAGTAATCCGAAGCAAATTAATCCAACAATTACTATAACAATCCAAAACCATATATTTTCATAAATCTTTTTAGTTTTAGTAAATTCAAATGAAATAGTATTTTTAGAAATAGAACCATCACTCATTTTTACATATAAATCAAATTGATAATCTCCACCCTTTAGGTTTTGATAAGTAACTTCAAATTTATCATAGCTTGATAATTCCTGATAATCATCATCAAATCCATTAAGTTTATAATAAACTTTATATTTATTATCATTGCCATATGCAAAAACATTAAATTGAATTTTTATTTCCTTTGTATTACTACTAATTTTAATATTATCTGATAAAACATTAGTCCCATCCTCTGTTACTCCTGTAAGTTTAACCTTAACATCAGTACTAGTAATCATCTTACCTAAATATAATTGATATACACCCTTTGTTGTAACAAATAAATATGAATTAGAATCAATATCATAATATCCAGATGAGTTTGCGATTAATGATGCATCAAATCCAAATGCTTGATTAATTATTGTTACATTAGGATTATCTAATGTAATATCATCTACTAAATAAATACCTGTATCTGTACCTATAATATAGCTATCATCAAAATATAATATTTCAACAATTGCACCAACGAAATTAATATTACATTTCTTAGTTACACCATCCTTAACATAATATAAGATACCTTGATCATTATAAACAATCATATCATTTATCTTAGAAATCTTAAGAGATGAAATACCAGATACAAATGATTCACTATCACTTGTATTTAAATCTAGTGGATATACATTAATTCCACTTTGGTCCATACAAGCATAAAGCTTATCATTAATGCAAGTTAAATATAAAGGTCTTAGCTTAGAATTATTTTCTGTAATAGTTTTAGTAACCTTAAATATTCTATTGTTATCATCATCAAATGTTAGGCTTGTAATACCATAGTTTGTACCAATATATAATATTCCATTATTTTTTGTTAAGCATCTAACATTTCTTGCGTAAGAATTTGTCTCATCAGTTTGAGATAATGTTTTAGAATCAATATTAATAAAAGTATCAGTTATACCATCATATTCGATTAAAGAATAAACATTAGAATCATAAACAGCTATATAAAGCTTATCATTAAATACCTCTAAATCTCTTATTCTTAAATCCTTTAAGGCTAATACTAAATCATTTTGATAATTAGCCTTAGTTATACCATCCATTATATATAATCCTTCTGTATCAGAAGCTATATAATAATAACCATTATAATATTCTACTGCGTTAACATTTGATATATTAGTATTATATCCATAAATGAAATTTACTAATAAATTAGTTGTAATCTTAGACACACCAGATGTTGATGATACAATCCATAAATTACCCATATAATCAAATGTTATATCTTCTAGATTAGATGTAGCCTTAAGGTCATCAACAAATTCAATATTATATTCACTATCAATTATGAATAGCCCCTGTCCTGTTGCAACATATAAATTAACACCATAATATTGAATATCATTTATTGCAGTCTCATACCCTAGGTCAAATACCTTCTTTTGTGCCATTTGTGATGCTTGATTACGCGAAACATTAGTTCTAATAATTACACCGGAGTTTGAGCACATATATAGATTTGAATCAGTTTGCTGTAATAATTTTATATTAATACCTTCATCTAGGTAGCTATAATATACTATATCATCAGATGAATCATTATTAGTTCCATTACTATAATATACTACATTGTAATTGGAATCTTGCATTGTAGTTACATAATAAAATGAATTATCTGATAAGAATGCTGAATCAATGATATTATTTTTATCAACAATCTTTTTTATATTTCCCTTTTTAACATTATTGATATCATCATCTAATCTAGCATAGCTATACAATCCTAGGTTAGTTGAGAAATATATATATTTAGTTGTGTGGGTAATATCATTAATTTTAATATCACCTTCATCAAGCATTATTTTTTGGTAGCTTCCATCTATATAAGAAAATGCTCCCTTATATGAACCAAAATATAATTCATTTGAAATACTATCTAAATCAGATATTGATGTAAAATCATATCCATAATCCGCTCCCGTTTCAGGTTCTGAAAATGATTTTGAATCATATCTAGTTAATCCTACATACTGTCCAAAGTAAATTGTACCATCCTGCATACAAGTAACTGCGTTAGCTTTTCCTGTAACAAGTCCATCCTCTGATGTGTAGTTGGTTTCAGTTTTATCAGACAAGTAACTCTGTGCATTAACTTTTCCTATAGTAACTGATGAAAGTGTAATTCCAAATAATAATAAAAGCCCCAATTTCTTCATTATTGATTTCATAAAATCACACCCATTCTTTTTTAAAAAGAATCAAAATTGCAAATTCCTTTATTTAATTATAAATCTCATTAATTTTATTTTCAACTAAAATAGGCACCTAAGTCTAAACTTAAGTGCCTATTTTACTATTTTTTTATATTATCTAAGATAATATTTATTAATTTTTCAATAAGAATTGATTTATCTATTTTAGTATCTGATACTAATAAATCATTAGATGTTGCTTCTCTTTTACATAATTCTAGCAATGATTTAGTAGTTGAATAATAAAATATATCAATATCTTTAATTTCTTTAATACTTAAATCCTTAATTCCTTCATTATATGCATCTATAAATACCTTTTTATAATTATCAATAGAAGCCTCATATATTCTTAATACATTTTCTGAATCTTTATTAATGACATAAGCATCAAAATAATTAATGAATCTTAAATATTCAGGATGGTTCTTAAAAACATATAAGAAGCAATAATAGAATTCTTTAATTTTCTTATAACCATTATCATAATGTGAAAGATCAAAATAATCATCAAAAAGCTTATGTGTAAGCTTAATAGCGCATAAAACTAATATATTTTCTTTGGTTTGAAAATATCTATATATAGTAGCCTCACCAACACCATTAGCTTCACTAATATCTTTAATAGTAACATTTAAAATTGGCTTTTCTAAAAACAATTTTAATGCTCTATCAATTATTATTTCCTTCTTCATTTCCATAAAGTTCATAAGAATCACCTTTTAACAAATTAATTAAATTAATAACATAGTATAAATATGTTGTCAATAAATTGCTTTTATCTTTCCTCTAATTCTTTTACAGCATAATAATAAATCATAGCTCTATCATCCTTAGTCATTTGTCTAAGCTTAGAAACTAATTCATTATCATTACTAATTAATTGTATTAAATTAGGATTATATCTTGAGCCCTTTAGTGACTGAAATTCTAGTAATACATCATCAACACTTTTAGGTGTTGTATAATTTCTACCAAATATATCTGTTGCCGCATCAAGAGAGTCTGCAATAGATACTAAATCAATAGCTTTTTTATAAATTGATGATTGGTTATTAACCTCAATTGGATAACCATCAGTTCCATCATACCATTTATGATGCATTAATATAACATCGTAATAGTCTTTAAAATATGAATCATCCTTTAATACCTCAATTCCAGCCTTAGGATGATTCTTAATAAGACCAAATTCTTCATCAGAAAGCTTTCTTGTTTGTAGATTGATTAGTGTTGCGATTGTTGATTTACCAACATCATGGAATAATCCAGCCTTCTCAATGTAATTTAGGATTCTATCTTTATTCTTTAATACATCATCTAAATTTTTAAAATTCATAAATCCAATAAAGAAATCAGGTGAATTATTTAAAATATTTAATGCAATTTCTTTTGATATTTTTGAAACCATTACAGAGTGTAGATATGTAAATAGCTGACGTTCTACAATTAAATGTGTTAAAAGCTTTTCCTTTTCAGATTTATCCTTAAGATGTGGAAGTGCAACATTAAACCAAGTAACACATAAGAAATCAATCATATTATTTTCATAATCAAATGGAATAGAATATAGAAACTGATCAGTTCTATTAATTATCTTTTCTATTTCATATTCCTTATTTTCTAAATCTGATTCCTTATAATAATCAAGTAGGTCACATCCAGCATTAAATATTTTTAATATTAGCTCTGGTTCAATATCATTAATATCTAAATCAGGTAAGCTATAATAATAAGCCTTTAATTCTTCTATTATTTCATTTAAGCTTCTTTTATGAGCTAAATACTGAGCTTTTAGATGCGCTAAAAACCAAATACCTGAAATATCCTTTTCATAATCCCATTTTAAAGCAATATCAATAAATCTATTAACTGATTTTTCATCAAGTCCATCTAAAAAATCCTCAACAGATAAAATATTACCTCTAATCTCTTCATTTATTTTTATAAATGAAGGATCATTTTTATCCTCGTTTTCTATACTATCCCATAATTTAATTGCATCATCATAATAATCAAATATATGTAATTTAACCTCAGGTACATATATTGCGTTAATACCGATAATATTATAATAAGCCTTAAATATAGCTAATCTTGCAGAAGAATCCTTCATTTCATTATAGTGTTCCTGTAATGAAATTGCTTTTTTATAATATTCAAATGATTTTTTAGCATAAAAAGGATTTCTATTGAAGCATTCTAATGTTTCAAAGCCTAGTATTAAATATAATATTGCAAGCTTATCATAATCCTTTATTGCAGAATAAAAAATGATTAAATAATCAGCAATAAGTTTTATAATTCCATAATCATCAATTGCATCATAATATAGTGAATATACCTTTTCATAATAGTATGATGCCTTTTCTTCATCTAATCCTAGACTTAAATCTTCCTTTATTCTCCCTAAAATCATTTCATTATTCTTATATGCATGTCTTAAAGAATTACTTCTTTTTATAACATTCATACTCCAAGAATCTAAGATACTAGGATGACGAATCAACTCATTATATTTTATTGAATCCTTAATATTATTCTTATATTCTAAAAACAATAAATCAATATCCGGATACATAAACTACCCCCTACATTTATAAATTAATAAACCATTCTACTTAATTATAGATGCTGATTTATTTAAAACCTTAGTAATTAATTTCTTAGGAACTACATGTGATATTGCATGTAAAAGCTTAATTGATGTACCAGGTACAACCTCAAGCTTACCCTTCATCATCTTCTTTATAGCATACTTACCAACATATTCCTGACTTAAAGGCTTAACATTAAATTTTGTATTAGCCTTTTCTTCAAATCTTGTTTTAACAGGACCTGGACATAATACTGAGATTGTAACATGACTCTTCATGTTTTTTAATTCTCTATAATATCCATGTACTAATGAATAACAAAATGATTTTGTTGCATAATAGCAAGACATATATGGTGCACATCCAAATGCGGCAGCACTTGCAGTAACTAAAACTCTACCCTTATCCTTTTTAATAAATCTTTTTAAATATTCTTTTGTTAATATTACTAAAGCAATATCATTAAGCTTTATCATATCAATTTCTTTATTAATATCAGTTGAAGTAATATATCCTATATCACCAAATCCACTATTATTAATATATATATCTAAATCTAAATCCTTAGTTTCATCAAGTAATCTAAAGCATTCACTTTCCTTAGTTAAATCATATGAATGAAATTCAATATGAGATTTTTCTTTCTCACTTAAATTAACTAAATCTCCTTCTTTTCTAGATACGCAATATATATCATAGCCTAACCTAATAAGCTCCTTTGCCATTTCATAGCCTATACCTGAAGATGCGCCTGTAATTAAAGCTTTCATCTAATATCCTTCTTTCTTTCAAATAATTTAATTAATAATGGTGTTTTTAATATTTCCTTTTTAATAAAAATATTAGTAACAAACATACCCAAGAATGCATAGAAAACACCAAGTGATACACCTGCCATGACATCAGTAAAATAATGTACTGCAAGTATTAATCTAGAAAACATAATTAATGGAATAATTATAATTGAAAACGTTATAAAAATAATTTTTAATATTTTATTCATCTTATTATCTATAGCTAGTAAATATGCTATATATGTATAAATAAATCCAGATGAAAGTGAATGTGATGAAGGAAAGCTATATGATGTTTCATTCTGCCATCTTAAATATTCTTCTGGTCTTAATCTTTCAATTATATTTTTTAAAATAACATTTGTTGTTAACGCAATACCAATTCCTAATAGTAAGACAATAAATCTTATATCAAGCTTTGTATAAATTAGTAATAATAAATAGATAAAAATTAATATATATACAAAGCCAAATTCAGCAATTATTCTAAAAAATATAAATAAGAATCCACCTTTTTCTCCTCTTACATTAACTAAGAAATTTAAGATATTATTATCTACTTCTAGGACTTCTTTATTATTTGATAATACCAAAATTAAAAAAATTAAAAATGATATAAAGAATAATAATCCACATAATGCAATTATTATTTGTTTTTTTGTAAAATTGGTATCTATATTGACCATTTCATACTCCTATTTTAAATACTTATCATTTAAATGATAAAATAATTAAATATAAAAGTCAAAATATAAATTAAATGTCATTAGTATCTTTTTTTGCTTTCTCAATACTTCTTAATTCTCTGATTTCCTTTTCAACCTTTCTTTGTTCCTCTATAGTTTTTAATTCTTCTTCTCTTTCCTCTTTAATCTTTTCTAATCCAGGTAATATAGATACACCAGGAACTTTTACTAAGAAAGGTGAGAATACACTTATAAGCTCTTCTATAGATTCAAGTAAGAAGCCTGCACCTAAAAGATAAATATGAGTTAAGAAATGCTCTTGATTTTCTTCTGGCTCAATAAGTAATAGAATTGAAAATACTATTTCTAATATTGCAAATACTAAATTAACAATAGAGAATGCTTTTCTTTTATGTATTTCATGTAATCCTTCATTAATTTCCATTGTTGAATTAACTACTGTAGCACAAGCCCACATTACACTTACCTTATATATATTATCATGGAATATAGTAAGTATTAAAATACCAACTATAAAAGTAAATAGTGCTGTACCAATATGGTTATGTGATTCCTTATAACCTCTATCTACTATTTCCTTCATAAGCTCTAATGCTGAAACAACTAAAATATCAACACCTACAATTAAATAAATATATTGTTCAATCTTTTCGTTTAATGTAAGTATCAATATACCTGCAATAAAATATGCAAACGTTGTAACAATAGATAAAGTTCTTGCAATCTTTAATATTCTTTTTAAAGTCAAATCCACCTTATTTGCCATATTATCACCTCTAAAATCGAATAACTATAAATATATTTTACCATTATTAAAAGCAAGAAAAAATAGGAATAAGAAAAAAAGGAACTACAAGTTCCTTCTAATCAAACAATTTTTCTATTTTTTCTTTATTAATATTTTCACCAATTACAATTAATACCTTTTGTCCAATATTAATATTTGAAATATCACATTCATTTTTAGTAATATTTATCTTCATCCATTTATCATTTTCA
>JAEELJ010000012.1 GCA_016288855.1 Acholeplasmatales bacterium | reverse complement strand
TCAATAAAACCACATAATAATATAAAATACCATGTTATTTGGAAATATCCCTCTAGGTTTGAGGCGTAAGGTATTCTTCCACCAAATAAAGATAATACTAATATTGCAAGTGTATATATGGTAGTAACTAATACTGGTATAAATATATCTTTAACATAAACCTTATTTCTAAAATCAAATAGAATAAATGTTATTAAGCCAAGTATAGGACATATAGTATGCATAAAAAGCCACATACTTCCTGTTAAATCAATTCCATATTGAATCTCACCAGATACTAAAATTAAAAGCCATACTGTAACAAATGTAACCTGTGTTGTAATAACACCACACCATTTTACAAGTGAGCTTTTATATCCACCTATACCAGCTATATCCTTAATATCTAATATTAATGAGCATACTGTACCAAGAAGTAAAATAATATTACTTATATTTGTATAATAAGTAATTGTATAATACCATGGGAATGGCTCAGCATCAGGCAAATATCTTAAGAAAACCTCAGATACGCTTAAAAGCTCAAATATCAATAATATTGAATTTAAAACTATAGATATTATAATTAAACGCTTATTTCTCATTGCTCTCCCTCGTATAATGGATTTAATAAATCCTCTTTAATTCTACATTCTTTTTCATAACAATTCTAGACTTTACTTTTATAAAGATACATATAATAAATTTTTATTATATTATTTTTGACTTTTATTGAAGTCTATTTTAAAATAGATAGCAGGAAATGAGGTATTAAAAATGGATTTAGTTATTTTAGCCGCTGGCATGGGAAGCCGCTTTGGTGGTCTTAAGCAAATTGAAAAAATGGATGATTATGGTAATTTCATAATCGATTATTCAATTTATGACGCAATTGAAGCTGGCTTCGATAAGGTTATTTTCATTATTAAAGAAGAAAACCTTGAAATCTTTAGAGAAACTGTTGGAAAGAGAATTGAAGATAAGATTAAGGTTGAATATGTATTCCAAAAATTATCTTTATTACCAGAAGGATATGAAATTCCATCTGATAGAGTTAAGCCTTTAGGTACAGCTCAAGCAATCCTTGCCGCAAAGGATAAGGTATCAAGTGATTTTGCAATCATTAACGCAGATGACTTCTACGGTAAAGAAGCATTCACTGCAGCAGCTTTTTTCTTAAAAAATAGAGTTAAAGAAAATGTTTATGGAAATGTCGCTTATAATGTAATTAATACAATGACTGAAAATGGATCAGTTAAGCGTGGTGTTTTATCAACAGATAAGAATAACCACCTAACTCACATTGAAGAATCAAGTGTTTCAAAAGAAAATGGTAAGATTATCGCAACTCCATTAGATGATAAGGTTAAGCCATTTGAAATTGCAAAAAACACTCCAGTATCAATGAACCTATTCTGCTTCCATAAGTCAATCATGACTTATCTAGAAAAGAAATTCCCTATTTTCTTAGATGATAACAAGGATAATTTATTAAAGTGTGAATATTTAATTCCAACTGTTGTATCTGAGCTTATTAGTGAAGGTAAGGTTTCTGTTGAGGTTGTTCCATGTGATGCCGTATGGTATGGTGTTACATATAAGGAAGATAAGCCATTTGTTGTTTCTTCTTTAAAGAAGCTAGTTGATGAAGGCAAATACAAAAAAGGATTATGGTAAAATTAAAAAGACTCTACATGTAGATTTTCTACTTTGTAGAGTCTTTTTATTATTTAGAATTATTTAATAAATTTGAAAATCATTTTCAATTTAGTGTTGACTTTGTTTTTTAGTTGATTATAATTAATATGAAAATCATTTTCAAATTGGAGGTTCTTTATGAGAGGTAGCTACAAAACAAAATCAAAAGAATATATTGATGAAGAAATTAAAAGCTTCACTAATGGTTTTACAATTAAAGAATTAAAGGACAGTCTAGATAATAAAAATATTAAAGTTGGATTAACTACACTATATAGACACTTAATAGATTTAGAGAAAAAGGAAATAGTAAAAAAATATTATGATGATATTAATGTTGCGCATTATAAGGTCACTATACCTACTGAAAGTGAGAATGTTTTTTTCTTAAAATGTGTTAAGTGTGAAAAAATAGTTCCAGTTGATTGTGAATGTATAAATGATTTTTATTTACATGTGTTAAAGCAGCATAAATTTTATATTCAATCTAAGAATATAATTTTATCTGGTATATGTAATGATTGTAAAAATTTTATTAGATTATAGGAGAGATTATTATAATGAAAAAAGGGTTATTAATTAGTTGTGCTGCATTAGGGCTAGCATCTACTCTACTTCTTTCATCTTGTGGTAAGAGTGAGGAATATGATGTTATTGCAACATCATTTGCTGGATATGATTTTGCAAGAGCGGTTGCAAAGGATAATTTATCATGCTCAATGCTTTTAAATCCAGATACTGACCTACATGAATATTCACCATCCCCAAGAGATATTTTATCTATTAAGAAGAGTAAGGTATTTATATATATTGGTGGTGAATCTGATGAGGAATGGGTAGAATCTCAAATATTACCACAAATTGATAGTAACAAAACTACTGTTATTAATATGATGGAAGTTGTTGAGGAAAAAGGCGGTAATCGATATGAGGAGGAAGATCCTAGCTCATTTGAACCTGAAGGAATTGATTCTAATGCTTATTACGCAAAACAAATTCATGATGATGAAGAAGAATATGATGAGCATATTTGGAATTCTTTAACTAACGCAAAGCTAATTATTGAAGAAATCTCTAGTGTTTTTAAAGCAATAGATGAAAAAAACAAAGAATCTTATGAAACAAATAAAGAAGATTATATTGCAAAAATAAACGAAGTAGATAATAATATTAAAGATGTTATAAAAACATCAAGTAAGGATTTAATTGTTTTTGCAGATAAGTTCCCTCTTCTTTACTTTGTAAAGGAATATGGATTACAATATGATGCAGCATTTAAGGGCTGTGATTCATCTAATTCCGCTTCTGCAACAACTATTATAAAGCTTGCAAATAAGGTATGCGAAAACGACTTAAATACAATATTTGTAATAGAATTATCTAAAAACCAATCTATTGCAAATTCAGTTAAGTCTAAGGTTCAAGAAAAAGGAAAAGATGTAGAAATTAGAACATTCTATACTATGCATAATGTATCTAAGGATGACTTAGATAAGGGTACAACATATGTTGATTTTATGAATAAAAATGTTGAGTCATTAAATATCGCATTAAACTAAGAGGTGATTAAATTGTTATTCGAGGTAAAGGATTTAACCCTAGGCTACGAAAAGGAAAATGTAATAGAAAATATATCTTTTACTGTAGAAGACAAGGATTTCATCGTCGTTGTAGGTAAGAATGGTGCTGGTAAGTCTACTCTCATTAAAGGTATTTTAGGCTTAATAAAACCAAAAAGCGGTAAAATTTTATTTGATAAATCTTTAAAAAGAAATTTCATAGGCTATATGCCACAGGAAACAAAGGTTTCTCCTTCTTTTCCTGCCTCAGTATATGAAATAGTATTATCAGGTAGAATTAACAAAATGGGTTTCAGACCATTTTATAATAAAGAAGATAAAAAGAAAGCCGATGAGGCATTAAAAATATTAAATATAGTTGAAATAAAAAATAAATCATTTTGTGATTTATCCGGTGGTCAAAGACAAAAGGTATTACTTGCAAGAAGCCTTTGTGCAACAGAAAAGCTATTAATACTAGATGAACCATCAAACAATCTAGATCAAACATCTAGAGAGGAATTCTATTTACTTCTTATGAAGCTGAATAAAGAATATGGAATAACTATAATTATGATAAGCCATGACTCTGATTTAGATAAAATCTTAGGGACAAAAATTCTAAGAATCAAAGACAAGGGCTATGAATTTGAAGATGTGGTGGAGGAATAATAATGATAACATTTGATTATTTTTTTGAACTATTATCTTCACAATTCATGCAATATGCATTCATATCAGGAATATGTATTGCACTTGCATGCTCATTACTTGGTGTATCATTAGTATTAAAAAAGCAATCTATGATTGGTGATGGATTATCACATGTAGGCTTTGGTGCTTGTGCTATTGCTTTATGTATAGGTTGGGCTCCTTTAGGATTTGCTATACCTATTGTTATTATTTCATCATTTTTAATACTATGGCTAGCTGAGCATAGTAAGGTTTTAGGAGATAGTGCTATTGCAGTATTTTCTACATTAGCTCTTGCAGTAGGATATGCATCTACTGAAATATCTAAGAATGGTTCATCATCAGAAATTAATAATTATTTATATGGTAATATATTAGGTCTTGATTTAACTAGTGTTATAATGAGTATTATTATAGTAGTTATTGTAGTATCAGTATTTATAATCTTATATAATAAAATATTTACTGCAACATTTGATCCAGTATTTTCTAAATCTACTGGTACAAACGCAACAATAATTAATATAACAATTTCTATTTTAACATCTTTAGTTGTTGTTATTGGTATGAAGCTTATTGGTGCATTATTAATTACTGCATTAATAATATTCCCAACACTATCAGCAAGATTAATTTTTAAAACATTTAAGCATGTAACAATATTTGCAGCAATATCTTCTGTTGTTGCAGTAACTATTGGATTATTCTTATGCTGTATTATTGATAAAATGCCTGTTGGTTCTTCAATAGTATTTACTAACTTCTTCTTATGTGTTATTGCATTTATTATTGGAAAGCTTAAACCTATCATAAAAGAAAAGAAAGAAAAAAAGATAAAGAAATTAGAAAAAGAGTCAAAATAAATTGACTCTTTTTTCACTAATTTAACTTTATATATCCTTCTTCTACTAATTTATTTATAACTGTAATTTCTCTTTCTAGCATATGCATATATTTATCTTTAAAATTCTTATCAAAGTGATCATGTGTCATATTAGTATCTATTATTTCTCTTGCACTAGCCCACTTTAAGCTAAATTGCTCATCCTCTTCATAAGAATCAAGCTTTTTTTCATGTAATATGTTTTTACAGTTACAAAGATAATAATAATTTTCTTGAATAAATATGTCTTCATATTTACCTTTATCTTTTTTTACAATTAATCCATATTCTCTAATAGAATCCTTGATTACTTCTAATCCAGTTTCTTCTTTTACTTCTCTTATTAATGTATCAATATTAGATTCATCCTTTTCTATTCCACCACCAGGGAATTTATAATAATCATATTTATATGAATAAACCATAGCAATTTTATTACCATTAATAATTATTCCCCTAGCTGATGGTCTTTTTCCTATATTTCCATTTTCATTATAATCCTTATAATCTAATTCCAAAAGAACTCTCATAATTAGCCCCCTTTATATAAATTTAAAATAGTATCAACCCATCTTTTAGAATATGATATTTTCAAAAAAATATCAATATAAATATTAAAAAAAGTCCAAAAAAGGACTTTTTTATAATCATTATTTATGATTTTTCTATTAAACTTGCATAAATTACACCATCAATCTTTTCTAATTCAGCAATAAAACCAACTGAAGAAAATGACTGATTTTTAGATTTAGCAATGAAAACTAGTTCTAATTTATCTTCTACTATTTCAGAAGAAAAATCTTTAACCTCACATGAAGCCTTAGATGCAATATCCATAATATTAGATATTATTGGATGTCCAACCTCACATTTTACCATAATCAATGGTGCAAACTTAGCGTATCTTTTCTCTAATATTTTAAATAATACTAGGCATACAAAAATTAGTAATGAAGAGACTGTTGCTAAAATGAAATTAAATGAACCACATGCTAAACCAATTGCCATGCAAATCCAAATTGTTGCGGCAGTTGTTAAACCCTTAATGCCATCATTTCTATGAATAATAGCACCAGCTCCTAAGAAACCTACACCTGTGACTACTTGAGCAGCTAATCTTGCAACATCTCTATTTAATGTTACCTCACCAATTACAATTGTTGGGAATCCATAAATAGAAATAATCATTATTATACAAGAACCTAAACCTACTAAAAGGTGTGTTCTAAGACCAGCTGTTTTACCTCTCCTCTCACGCTCAAAGCCAATTAAACCACATAATATTGAAGTTATAATTAGCGCAATCACACATAATATAGCGTTGCCTAAAGGCCATTCTGCGATATACCAACTACCTATTTTTGAAGCTATTACTTGATCTATTGTTATCATACTTATATTATATATTTTAAGTAATTTAAAATCAATAAAAATACCTTGATATAAATCAAGGCATTTTATTACTATTTTATTAAATATAAATAGATAAGCTTTAATGTATTTTCTATTCCCTTAATATGAGTTCTTTCCATACCATGAGATGCAGAAACACCTGTACCAATTAAAGCTCCCTTAAAATCTACACCCGCGCTAGATGCAGCACCAATATCACTTCCATAGAATGGGAAGATATCTATTGTATAATTAAGCTTATTTTCTTTAGCTAAATTAATTAATCTAGTAGTTAATTCATAATCATATGGTCCACCTGAATCCTTTGCGCAAATAGATACAGCCTCTTCATTACCAGCTAAATCTAAGCCAACACAGCCCATATCTAGTGTTACGAATTCATCTATATCCTTGCTAACCATTGATGCACCATGACCAACCTCTTCATAAACTACAAAATAAATCTTAGTATCATATTTAAATTGTAGCTTATTTTCTGATGTATATTTTAATAGCATTAATAATACTACTGCTGATGCTTTATCATCAATAAATCTAGTTTTTAAGAATCCAGATTCAGTGATTTCAAACTTAGTGTCATAGCAAACAATATCACCGTTTTGAATACCAAGCTTTAAAACATCATCCTTACTATGAACAAGCTCATCTAATCTAACCTCAAGATTATCTATATCTCTTGGCTTTGTATTTGCATCTTTATAAACATGAGTTGCTGGTGATGTAGATAATATTGTACCATTATATACCTTATTATCTCTTGTATAAACCTTGCAATACTCACTATCTAGAGTTGGAGTAATAGGACCTCCTAATTTAGTTAATGCTAAATTACCATTAGACTTAATTGATCTAACCATTAAACCTAATGTATCTACATGTGCTGATGTTGCAACAACCTTAGATGAATCTACACCCTTAATAGATACTTCTAATGCACCATTATTTAAAATCTTAGATTCATAACCAAATTCATCAATATACTTTTTAACTAAATTAATTACATTAAAAGTATATCCTGTAGGTGAATCACATAAGAAAATATCCTTTGCAACCTTCTTAAAATATTCTAAATCAAAATTTATCATAAAAACCTCTTATTAAACAAATTTAACACATATAGATTTTAACATAATTTTATTTAACTTCAAATAGAATTGCCATAATAGTAATACCTGGATTAGAAGAATAATAGTCAGCTTCTATTTCAACCTTTATAACTAAATTTAAATCTCTTAGCGCAACGAAGTTATTTTCATTTCCAGAGCCAAAATAATCCTTATATTCTGATGGATCTCCAAATCCGAATCCATATCCACCATCATTCCAAGAATGATTTTTAACAAGCTTAAATTGCGTATTTTCATCAATAGATGTTTTAATCTCTAAATATAATCTTCCGTTTTCTACTGAAATAGATTCAAAATCATATGAAGTATCATCTACTAACCAACCATTAAAATCACCAACTAGTGATACACTACCTTCTATTTTTTCTACCGCAATTGATTTACCTAAATCTCTAATACGATATATGATACCATCTAAATACCTAATTGCTGCATAAGTATCTAAATAATTATAAACAACAAATCCATAGTTTCCAAATGATTGGATATAAGATGATATAATAGATGAATCATTTAAATTAATTCTAACTAAATTATCTTCAACTTTATATTCATAGTTTCCATCAAATGTAGGAATTGATATTTGTTCATTATCAATAAGATCATTTAATGCATCAGTTATTGTTGCTTCTTGCTTCTTATTTTCTACAAATTCAAAATATATTACAGCACCAGTAGAACCATCCTTATCTGATGGACCATAAACTGTTAAAACTAATAAATAATCGTCATTTAATCGTTTTGTATAAGTACTATAATAGCTATTTTCAACAAATCCTAAGCTATTCTTTAAATCATAAGTATAATTAGTTATTAAATCAGCTAAGTTATTATCTAATTCTAAACCAATTCTACCAGTTAAGCCTCCATCATAAACTCTTGGGCTATATCTTAAGCCATCCTGTTTAATCTCAGGAATTGCATCCTTAATAATTGCATATTTATTAATATAATCATTAGCTAAATCCCATTTTCCTATAACCTCTTGGTAAACTGAATCATTTACTAGATTAATATAGAATGGAGATTGTAAGCAAACATTAGAATCATCCTTTAGTGTAATATCTACTTCAAGTGTCATTTCTTTATAGTCATAGTCACTATCAATAAATCCAGATTCACATAATAATTCAGAGAACTTATATTCAAAATACTTACTATCATTTGATAAATCAATCCATTTAGTATCATTATAAGATGTTGATTTAACCTTAACAACTATATCACTATCTCTTAGGTCATTAATAGTCTTAACAAGATCCTCTTCACCATTTTTGACATAAATAGTTAGATAATCAGTTCCACCCTTTTGATCAAATGATACAGGACTATTAGGATTAAATAAACTATTTAATTTATAATCATTATAAATTGTAACATCAGTATCTAATCCGTTGTGTGAAATAACTCTTATGAATAGATTTTCTTGCTCATCTCCACCACCACTTCTTTCCCATTGCTCAGTTCCACCAGTATATACGAAGCTATTAACAATATCCTTACCTAAAATAGAATTAAATTTATTAACAACAACCTCTATTTTACTGTTTTCAGTAGATTGCATATCTAAGAAAGTATCCATATTATCTAATACATTACTAAATCCTAGACCAGTAAATACTGCTTGCTTTAAATTAATATCCTTTCTATAAGAATTTTCATTAAAATATTTCTTATTATCCTTAAAAGCTCTTAAGACAGAATATTTATAAACATAATCTTCATTTTGATAATTTGCTAAAGAATCAGGTGAGCAGACACCAAACTTTCTCCATTCTTTAATTAAATTTTCTTCTACATTTACATAATCATATTCCATACTAATGTATTTTTCATTAGGATCACTATATTCCAATAAATCATCAATATCATACATAGTTAATTCATATGTAGGATTCTTTTCATTCATATCATATTTTAGAATTAATCTAGAATATCTTTTTTGATGATGAATTACATTATTATTTGTATAAGTAACATCAAATGATACTTCTGCAGTAATTAAATCATTATCATCAATATCAATTAAAATTCCTACAATTAATGCATATTGATTTAAATATTCACTTGATTGGGTTGCTTGTTTATTTGTAAAATCATAATAGACTTCACCATTTATTTGATATGAATACTTAATATTAAAGCTAAAATCATCCCCAACCTCAGAATATAATGCCTTTAAATATTGGAATTGAATCATAGGGGGCTCATCATATTTAAAGCTTGGGTTGCTTGTTTCTTCTTCTACCTTTAAAAAACTATAAATAGTTGATAAAGCATTTGAAGAAGCATCATTTCTTTTTGACTTCTTTTCTAGATTTAGCTTTCCCTTTGAATTTTGATTTGATTTTAAGCTTCCTTCAACACCGTTAAATGCGAATTGAACCTTTTCATGCTTAGTAGTTGGAAGTGAAACCACTTCAGCATCCTTACATGATGCTAATAAAAAGACCGGAATTAAAACTAAAACTAAAGATAACAAATACCTTAATAATTTTTTCATAATATCCACCACCCTCATGGTATTTAAAATAAATATACAATTTAATACTAGTTACTTCTACTTTTAATATAACATATTACTAAAAAATATCAAAGAAATAATTTTTACGATACAATAATAATGTATTTAAAGTAAGTTTAAAAAATTAACAATACGCATTTTTTGCGTGTTTTAGGTGTCAAACAAAAAGTTGCCTTTTATTCATTAAATGTCATTATATCTGTCGGATATCGTGTAAAATCATTTCAATAATAAAACTCCATTTTGGCATAATACATCCTAATATTAACGCAATTTTAAAATAAAAAAGGCTTGATACTTATGTATCAAACCCAATATTTTTAACTGTGAAAGGTAAGTATTGTTAGTACAATGCCCCCTCTATAAATGAAGGTGCACCTTCTAAACCTATATTTTTTAGCATATAAACAAGTGACGAGTGACTGTCGTGACAAATGTGACACTTAGGCATGATATGCATGTTTTATACAAAAATTTTTATATAGTTAATAAGCATCATTAATTTTTTAATGCAGTTAACGGGATAATATAAACTCCATCAGCATTTTTATATGCCATATTACCAACACCATAAATAACACATTTCATTATAGGCTCTTTACCACCATTATCAACTATATCTTTGCATACTTTGATTAAATTGTTTGAGCCTTCTTCTACTTTGTTTAATCCTAATTTT
>JAEELJ010000075.1 GCA_016288855.1 Acholeplasmatales bacterium | reverse complement strand
CTTGCTTGTTGGGATAGTCGTATTTCTTGGTATTAAAACAGTCATTACACCACCTAATGTTTCGATACCTAATGATAATGGTGTAACATCTAGTAATAATACATCCTTAACATCACCTGTTAATACACCACCCTGAATAGCTGCACCGATTGATACTGCTTCATCTGGGTTAACACTCTTATTAGGTTCCTTACCTAATTCTCTTCTAACTAATTCTTGAACTGCAGGAATACGAGTTGAACCACCAACTAATAATACCTGGTCTAGATCATTTGCAGTAAGCTTAGCATCTGATAATGCTCTTCTAACTGGTCCTAAGCAACGTTGAACTAAATCTTCAGTTAAAGTATTGAACTGAGCTCTAGTTAAAGTTGTATTTAAATGTAATGGGCCTGCTGCTGACATTGAAATGAATGGTAAAGAAATTTCAACAGATGTAATACCTGATAAATCCTTCTTAGCCTTTTCAGCTGCATCCTTTAATCTTTGTAATGCCATCTTATCATTTGATAAGTCAACACCATTTTCCTTTTTAAAGCCATCTACTAACCAATCGATAATCTTTTGGTCGAAGTCATCACCACCAAGGTGAGTATCACCAGCAGTTGATAATACTTCGAATGTACCATCAGCTAAATCTAGGATAGATACATCGAATGTACCACCACCTAAGTCAAATACTAATACCTTTTGTTCCTTATCAGTCTTATCAATACCATAAGCTAATGCTGCAGCTGTTGGTTCATTGATAATTCTTTGAACTTCTAAGCCTGCAATCTTACCTGCATCCTTAGTAGCTTGACGTTGTGCATCATTGAAATATGCAGGAACTGTAATAACAGCTTTTGAAACTGTATCACCTAAATATGCTTCAGCAGTCTTCTTTAAATTTTGAAGAATCATAGCTGAAATTTCTTGTGGAGTATACTTCTTACCATTAATATCTACTCTATAAGAAGTGTCTCCCATATGTCTTTTAATTGATGAAATAGTATTTGGGTTTGTAATTGCTTGTCTCTTTGCAACATCACCAACCTGAATTTCATCACCCTTGAATGCAACTACAGATGGAGTAGTTCTTCCACCTTCAGCATTAGGAATAACCTTAGCATCTGAGCCTTCCATTACAGATACACATGAATTTGTAGTACCTAAGTCAATACCAATAATCTTGTTTGTCATAATATTTATTCACCTTTCGTTTCTTCTTTAATCTCTTCTTCAGTAGCCTTTTCTTCTACCTTTTCAATTTTATTAACAATAACCATTGTTGGTCTTAAAATTCTATCTTTATACATATAACCGCTTTGTCTTATTGAAACAATAACGCCGTTATCCTTTGTATCATCAGATACAGTATCTAATGCTTGCATGAACTTTGGATCAAATTGTTCACCAACCTTAACCTCAATTGGCTTTAATCCTTCATTCTTTAAAATGTCTGCTAATTGGTTAGCAATCATTTGGAATCCAATTTGATAATTCTTTACATCCTCACTTGGTGCAGGCATATTAACTATTTGTACAAGCATATCAACTGGTTGAATTAATTCACCAATTACATGCTGTGATGCATATTTTCTATCAATAGCAGCTTGATCAGAAATTCTCTTTTTAGAATTTTCAAGTTCAGCTCTTGCCTTTAAATATTCATTCTTCCAAGATTCAACCTCAGCCTTAAGCTTTCCAACCTCTGCAGTTAGATTTTCAATTTCTACTGTTTTTGAATCCTTCTTTTCTTTTTTCTTCTTTTTATCTTTAGAAGTATCAGCCTCTTCCTTATAATCTACATCATTAAGGTCATCTTTAACTTCTTCTTTTTCTTCACGCGCTTCTTCAGCTTCTAAATTCTTTTCATCTTTAACGTTTGACAATTCTAACACCTACCTATTATTTAACTTATTCATATTCTTAGCTACATATTCAAGTAGTGGAATAGTAGCACGGTAATTCATTCTTGTAGGACCTACAAGTATAATTGAGCCGTTTTCATTATCATTAACTATAAAAGGCATTGTTACAATTGAACATCCCTCAAGTCCTTCACACATATTTTCACAACCAATATGGATTTGAACACCCATATCAGCACCTGTCGCAAAAGACTTCATGACTTCACTATCTACTGCCTTGATAAGGTTTTGCATAACACTATGGTCTTCGAATTCAGGGTGTCCTAATAATTTAGATAATCCTGCATCAAACATTTCACCACGAGAGAATCTTGAGAATGCCTTAATCAAGAAATTTAATATATCATCTCTAAAATCAACCATTTGTCTAATTCTAGGCTTTGATGCTTCTTGTGTAAGAATATCTCTAATCTCATATATAGAATGACCATACATTGCGTTATCAAACATTTGAATTATTCTTAATAAATCATCCATCTTATATCCAGTAGGTATTGTAATTCTTTGATTTTGTACAGAACCTGATGAAGTAACAATTAATAAAATTGTTTCTTTCTCATTTAGTGGTACAATCTCAAGCTTTAATACCTTCGCATTATCAGATGGTGATGAAACAATTGCTGTATAATAACCTGTTAGGTGGCTTATTGTTTCAGCCAATTTCTTAACAGCATCTTCTTTACCATAAAATTTATTATCAAATACACTATCGATATATTGATAATAATCGCTTACTGCATCATCTCTAATTAATAGATGATCAATATAATAACGATAACCCATTTCAGATGGAATACGACCTGATGAAGTATGAGTCTTTAATAAATAACCCGTTTCTTCAAGATGCTGCATTTCATATCTTATGGTTGCAGATGAGAATGTTAAGTATGGTTTTTCTGTTAGTGCTTTAGAACCAACTGGTTCATTTGATGTTACATACTCTTCAATAATTGCTTTTAATATCAACTTTTGACGATCTGTTAACATTAGCATCACCTCTCTAGTTTTGGCACCCATCATTTCTAAGTGCAATTACATTATAGATTAAACATTTGGCACTGTCAAGCAAAAAGTGCCAAAAATATTTAATATTTCTTGAGTTATTTATATATAAATAAAAGAGTGCCAAAATCATTAGCACTCAATAAAAACACTTATTTAATTTGTTAAATCAATATATCCATCAGTACATATTACTTTTTGAATACTAGAATTCTTATTAAAGCCTTCTTTTTAATTTAAAAAAGATGCTAGAAATAATCTAGCATCTATATTTTTTAGTTATTTATTTTTCTTACTTTTAATCTTTAAAACTAAAACTACTATTTCATGAATAATTAAAGGAGACAATGAGAATACTGCAAGCATTAACCATTCATTCCATTGTAAGTCTGCTGCTGTATCAAATACATTATTTACGCCAGGTACAAGTATTACAAAGAATTGTAATAAAATGCCTAATGTAAATGCTAAATACATCATATAATTCTTCTTTTTAAAGATATTTATGAATGAATGTCTAACATCGCTCATGCCTAACATATGGAATAATTCAGCAAATGCTAATGTAGTAAATGCCATTGTTCTTGACTCATGTAAGATTGCTTGAGCCATTTGATATGTATATTCAGTACCAGCAATTTGATATGTTTGATCTTTAGTTAAATTAAATAGATTAAACATATCATTAAAATTATAAATATTATGACTCCATGCGCCATAGAAATACGCAATAACAACAGCAATAGTAATAGCTATACCATAGCCTACTGTAATTAACATACCACCATGTGCAAATATTCCCTCATTAGGATCTCTTGGCTTATCCTTCATTATGCCTTTTTCCTTAGGATCCATACCTAATGCAATTGCAGGTAGTGAATCTGTAATTAAATTAACCCATAATAAGTGAATAGCAATTAATGGTGCAGGTAAGCCAATAATAATTAATATAAGCATTGCAAGAACTTCAGCAATATTACTTGAAAGTAGGAATAATACTGTCTTCTTTATATTTGCATATATTCCTCTACCTTCTTCAACAGCTTTTTCAATTGATGCAAAATTATCATCAGTTAAAACCATGTCAGCTGCGCCCTTAGCAACATCAGTACCAGTAATACCCATTGCAATACCAATATCTGATGTTTTTAATGATGGCGCATCATTAACTCCATCACCTGTCATTGCACAAATATTTCCATTTGCTTTAAAGGCTTTAACAATTTGAACCTTATTTTCAGGTGATACTCTTGCAAATACTCTTGTTGTAAGACAAGCTTTTTTAAGCTCTTCTTCAGTCATATTATCAACATCAGCACCAGTTAAGCAATCCTCAAATTTTTCAACAATGCCTAAATTCTTAGCTATTGCATAAGCTGTATCCTTATGGTCACCTGTAATCATAACTGTTGTAATACCAGCTTCCTTAAACATTAAAACCGCAGGCTTAGCCTCAGGACGCTCTGGGTCTATCATTGCAACAAGTCCAATAAATATTAAATCCTCTTCTTCAAG
>JAEELJ010000074.1 GCA_016288855.1 Acholeplasmatales bacterium | reverse complement strand
TCGTAGGCTCGGAGATTTTGCTACACCTCTTCCTTCACCCATAGGATTACTCCTAACGGCTTGAGGTTCGCTACACTTGGCGGTAAATACCCGTGACTGGACTTTCACCAGTGAGATTAGTGCCATGCCCGGCACACATTAAAAAGAACTTCCTTTTTATTCAAGGAAGTTCCTATTTTTCTTACTTTTTGCCCTTTATTTCAAAAGACTTATCTTCAAATGTAGTATGTAATAATTCATGTGCTCTATGAGATAATGGTTGATCTAAGAAATCAAAATAAATGTCCTTTATTTCAGGATTGTCATGACAGAATCTAATTCTTGATTTCTTTTCAATTTCATAAATTGCATTATTACGATTTATTTTAGCTTCTTCTTGTAGAGGCTTCTTTAAAATCTTAATTTGTCCTCCACCGCCAGCGCATCCACCCTGGCAAGCCATAACCTCAACGAAATCATAATGTCTATCGCCAGAAATTATTTCTTTTATAATCTTTTGAGCCTCACTCATTTGATGAATTACAGCAACATTAAGCTTTTTACCAGCAATTTTAATTTCTGCTTCTTTTAGAAAACCTAAACCTCTAACTGGCCAGAATTCAGGCATTTCATCATCACGCATATCTCTTCCTTCAGCAAAGAAGAATGCAGTTCTTAACGCAGCCTCCATTACACCACCAGTGTTACCAAAAATAATACCAGATCCAGTACCTCTACCCATAAATGGATCATAATGCTCAGGCTCAATATTATTAAAATCAATATTAGCTTCCTTAATCATTTGTGCAAGCTCTCTTGTAGTTAAAGAAACATCACAATCAGGACCATTTAATCCTTGAGACTTCATACCAGCCCATAATTCAGGACGCTTAACCTCAGCCTTCTTAGCAGTACATGGTGCAACAGCAACAACGAATAAATCCTTAGGATCTAATCTCATCTTTTCTGCATAATATGTTTTAACCATAGTAGCTTGCATTGAAATAGGTGATTTACAAGATGATAGATTAGGTAATAATTCAGGGAAATACATCTCGCAATACTTAACCCAACCTGGGCAGCAAGATGTAAACATAGGAATTGTACCACCATTATTAATTCTTTCTAATAATTCTGATGCTTCTTCCATAATAGTTAAGTCAGCACCAAAGGTTACATCCATTACAGTATCTGCACCTAATTTTCTTATTGCTGCAACCATTTGTCCTTGAACATTAGTTCCAGAAGGATAGCCGAATGCATCACCTAAAGAAATTCTTACTGCTGGGGCAGTCATAAATATAACCTTCTTATTAGGGTTATTGATAGCTTCTTTAACTTGATCAATATTAGATACTTCCTTTAATGCATTAAAAGGACATGCGTTAATACATGCACCACAATTAATACATACAGCATTATCGCCATTTTCTTCTAAATTATAAGTACCTAATACACCCGCAATATTTGTACACGCCTTCTTACATAATTGACACTTTTTACATAAATCGTCGTTACAGCGTATACTATAATTATCCTCATTAATAGGTATTCTATGTTTTACATTATCAAATTTTGACATAAAAAAAGACCACTCCTTTTTTTTGTGCTCCCAATGTTATCAACTTATTTTATCACAAATGAAAAATAAAGTAAACTATTTTAAAGTTAGCGTACAATAACCAAAGAGTACTTTTGCAAAAAAGGACTCTTTTAATTCTATTTTAAAACATTAATATATAAAGGATAATTAATTAAATCAGCTATTTCTTGAAATCTACTTAATAATTCATATGCTTCATCTAGTGTCTCAAAAAATTGGAACTCTACTGCAATTTGATACTGCTCTTGATATAATTTATACTCTTCTACAATACTAAATTTAGGCTCAAATTTATCAAAGTATATTAAATATATTTTAGTAAGTAATATTCTTAATTCATCTGCATCTGTATAGATTATAGATGAAATAGGATTATTAATATCATCTAAATATCTTATATTTAATGCATATTCATCATCATTTAATCTTCTTATATCATAAGAGTCACCTAATATATCTAATATATTATCAATAAGCTCTAATGATAAGCCTTTTTCATCCTGCAGTAATAATCTAATAGTATTTATATAATTCTTTTCTTTATCAGTAATAGTATTATCTCTTAATCTATCCCACCAAAATTGTTGAAATTGTAATGGGAAAGCACGAGGTGATAATGATTTAATATTAGTTAGTTTATCTCCAAAATCATATAACATGAAATCAGCTAATTCTTTATTTGTAGAAAAACAAAAGAAATATTCATCATCCTTCTTATAAATCACATATGTCATAAAATCACCTCAAAAGCATTATTAATTATACATTAAAAATATGTTATTTCATAACTATTTTCCATGTCTTTTTATAATTAATAAGCTCTTATTATTTAAACTACCTCTCTTTTTCACATTGAATAAATTGTCTAATTTATCAAATTCTTTCTTTTTTTCTTTATAAGAATCATTTTTCTCTAACATATTTGATGAATTATTAATAATTACGATAGCATCATTGTTATCTATTTTAGTAATAATATCTTCTAATTCATCTAAATCAAGTTCATTAAGAATTACATCTTTTTTATCTACAAATACTATACTATTAAATATAATATTAATATTTGCATTCATTCCTAGATTAATTTCTGTTTTTTCATTTTGAACTTCATTAACTACTTCAGCTTGAGTTAATTCTTTAATATCATATTCATTTTTAAATGTGAATTTAGCATTAACTATTTCAATTTCAATATGTTCATTATTATTTTGACATATTCTTGTAATAATACCTTCATCACCTTGTAACGAATATGTAAATTCACTAAAATCATGTCCTAGCTTTTCAATAATTTTAGGCTCTCTTAATAATTCCTTACCACATTCACTACAATATGTTACTAATTCATAATAACCATCAGTTTCACATGTAGGTTCTATAATATTTTCTTTTATAGCATCACTTGGTTTATGAATATAATCAGTTACTATTTTAAATTCAAAAGTAAAACCATCTACTACTATTCTATAGTTATCCTTTCCTTTTGATATACAAGAGCCACACATTTCTTCATTATATATATAATCATCTTTATTAAGCTTAGGTAATAAATATGTTTCTATATGCTCATTACAATTTTGACATACCTTAGTTAATAATCCAGAATTATTTAATGTAGGAACTATAGTTACATTCCATTCAATACAATTATGGCCCTTTTTTTCAATAATCTTAGTTTCTCTAAACAATTCCTTATCACATTCTGTGCAATAAGTTACTAAATCATACTGTCCCACATTATCACATGTAGATTCTATAATGTTTTCTTTAACAGTCTTTAGTGTATGACATAAAGTATCATATACAGTACAGAACGGATGATATTCATCTATTATTAAAGTTCCTCCTACTTTTTGATATGTATTACAACAACCAGTATTACATAATAAAGATTTTATAAAATCATTAGAATATATTTCTCTATTTTGATAGTAGCTTCTTGCTAAAGCAGCTATACCTGCAACCACTGGAGATGCCATTGATGTACCTGAGCATTTTCCTATTAGGTCATAAGGCCATGTTGATAAAACATTTTCGCCACAGGCATAGCAATCATATTCATAATCGTTATGCATATTAGGGGTATGATCATAATTAGAAAAGACAGAAATTGCACTACCATTTGCTTTACATGACATAACACCAACTACATATGGTAAGCAAGCTGGATAATAAGGCATTGAATTAACACAGAATGGACAATTAGGTTGATTACATAATTTATTATTACCAGCTGCTGCTACTAAAATACAATAATTAGACGCTTCCTTTAATATGTCTATTACTGCATCAGATATATAAGAGCCACCAAATGACATATTGATAACTGATGCACCATTCATATATGCATATTTAATAGCTTCTGCAATAGCATCATTAGAAAATGAACCTGTAGATTTACCAGCCTTTAAGCACATAACACTGCAATTATATGCTATACCAACGCTACCAAAAGTGTTATTTTCAGCACCAATAATTCCCGCAACGTGTGTACCATGTCCGTTATCATCCATAGGATCATTATCATAATTAACAAAATCCCATCCCATATAATCATCAATATATCCATTATTGTCATCATCAATACCATTATTTGGTATTTCATTTATATTCTTCCAAATATTATTACTTAAATCTTTATGCCTATAGTCAACCCCAGTATCAATTACTGCAACAACAACATCAGGATCTCCACCTGTTATTTCTATATTAGAATGTTTTTTATTATTATTTGAAACACTATATGTTATTTGATTATCTGAAATACTATTGTACAAAGTGTCAATTGTTTCTAATTTACCATCACAACACATAATATAATCTAAGTCTACTGCATCAAAAATATTTGATTCTTTAGCTAAATTATATGCAGTAAGAATATTAGTAGTATCTTTTAAGATTACTTTATACCATTTTGAGTCTTTATGTAATCTAATAATTGATTCATACTCAATTCCTTCTATATCTATATTATCTATTTCATAATAACTCTTTACTAATAGTACCTTTTCATTATACTCCATATGATTTTCATAATTTAGATGATTATGTATATTACTATAAATCACATCATCTACTTTATGATTACATTTAGAATTCTCTTCTTCATTTATTAACTTTTTAGATATGCTATTACCACCACATGATACCAATACAAAGAGTATCATTAAATATGGTGCTGCAAATAATAATTTCTTTTTCATAATCTAATGTCCTCCTTTTTTGCTTTTTACCAAACAAAAAAGGGACCTTGATTTTTACCAAGATCCCTTAGGATGATAATTTCAATAAATAATATTACCCCCCCCGACAAATTCGGAGGAGGCAAGGTTATTTACTATTTATTCAATTTGTATTTTATCGTTTTTCCTAACTTAATGATAGCTTGTTTTCAGACTTTTGTCAACAAGAAGAACAAAAATGTTTTGCTATGCTTACACATAAAAAACTAAGAATTGACTAAAAATTAAAGCATAAACTATTACATTTTTCCATTGTTACAAATTAATAACTATTTCTTTAATGTTAAAGTTGTTACTGACTCTACTAATGGAGTATTTGGGAACATATCTAGTGGAGTAATTGAGTTAACATTATATTTTTCACTTAATCTCTTTAAGTTTTTAGCTAAAGTTTGTGGGTTACATGATGCATAAACAACTCTTTTTACATTAGAAGCTAGGATTGCATCTATGAATTTATCATCTAATCCCTGACGTGGAGGGTCTACAACTATTACATCAAATGTATTTCCTTCTCTTATTTGCTTAAGCATCAATTCACCAGCATCCCCTTGGAAGAATGATGCATTATTAATCTTATTTAATGACGCATTTTCCTTTGCAGCTAAAACTGAATCAGAATTATATTCAATACCAACTACTTCTTTAGCATTATGTGCTAAATATAAAGATATTGCACCAACACCACAGTAAGCATCTAATACTCTTTCTTTAAATGAAAGCTTACAAGCCTTCTTAATTAAATCAAACATATTCTTTGCTTGTAATGTATTAAGCTGGAAGAATGTTTTTGGATAAACCTGATATTTAATCTTATCAAGCTCAATTATAATATAATCCTTACCCTCAAGCTTAATAAGCTTATCACCAAATAATTGTCCAGGATCCTTTTTATCATTAATATTTAGATAAACTGAAATAACATTATCAAAAGAAATTACTTCCTTTGCAAGCTTACGAATATCATCCTGATCCTTAGTTACAATAAATGTAACCATAGCTTCTTTTGCTTCATTAACTCTAATTGATATATATCTTAATAGTCCATCATTATATTTTTCATTATAAGCTTTAATTCTAAGCTTTTCTGATGCTTTTAAGATTTTATTATTTAGTTCATCAATTAGTGGATCTTGGTCTATTGTAGATGAAATTTCAACTAATTCATTTGAATTAGGTTTAATCATACATACATGCATGTGCATGTCACGACCAAATTTAACAGGAAGTAAGCTTCTATTTCTATAACCATTAACCTTAGGTGAAGCTAGACAATCATTAACCTGGAATGATCTAGGTTTTAGACCACTATATCTAGTTAGTGATTCTAATAATAATTCTTTTTTAAATTTTAGCATTGCATCATATTTAATATGTGCACATGAAAGTCCTAAATAATCCTTAGGATCAATGCCTAAAATTCTATCATCACTAATATGCTTATATTCTATTACTTCTGCAAAAGCCATATTCTTTTTAACATCAGTTACTCTGACATTAACTCCTTCACCAGGTATAGCATTAGGAACGAATACAGCCATCTTTTTATAAAAACCTATTCCTTCACCATTTATTCCTAATCTTTTAATATCTAAAATAAATTCATCATTAATTTGCATAATCTACCACCTTAAAGTACTTAACTTTAGCTTTATTTTTTGAGCCAAGGTCAAGACCCCTTTCATATATACCATATTTACCACCAATCCATCTTCCAGGCTTAGCTTCAAATATAGTATCAAAATAGAAATTATTGTAGCCAAGCTTATAACTTCTATTACTATATTTCATCATAAATATAATATCATTTTTACCATATTTATGATCTTCTAAAACAACATCTTTTTCATTAAATTTACCTTTCATAAGCTCTATATGATTACCATCATCTAATTTAATTATTCTTAAATAATAATATTCCATTCCCATATAACAGAATCCAATATCACTTTTATTATCTATCATATCAAATTCTATTTTACATTTTATTGTAAATTCATCATAATAAAGCTTTGTTAAAAGTAGGTTAGGCTGCATATTTAAAGAAACGCTGCCTAATTCATTATAAACTGGATTTAATATTAATCCATTATCAAATGAAAACCATTCATCCTTAATGTTTGCAGGAGTTTGCCACATTAAAGATAAACTATTTCCTTTAAAATTATCTGATACTTGTATTTTATAATTACTTTTCTTATTAATTAAATATTCATGACTTAATACAGGTGAACCACCAAGTAAGTCATCCTTAACATCACCAATTAATGGCCAATCATTAACCCATTTAATAGGCTCTAGGTGACATACTCTTCCTTGTGGCCCTTTGTCTTGGAAATGTATGAAGGCAAACTTATTTCTTCCTACCTCAACCATACCACCTTGATGTGGACCATTAATGCTTAGGACATCATTAGTAAGCATTACTATTTTTTCTTCATATGGACCATAAATATTTTTACTTCTTAGGCAAACCTGCCAGCCAGACTTAACTGAACCAGCTGGTGCAAGAATATAATAATATTTATTTTTATAATAGAATTTAGGTCCTTCAATAGTTGGCTGTGTATTATGCCCATCAAATATTATTTTATAATTTCCTGATATATTATTTCTTAAATCAGGTGAAACCTCATATAAGCCTAATACTGAATTAAATCCACATTTTGATTTAGCGAATCCAACAACTAAATAGCATTTATTATCCTTAGTCCATATAGGACATGGGTCAATAACACCAGTATCATCAATTAATTTATTTAATTCAAATTCACCTTTTTCAATATCATTTGTTCTATAAATATATATACCCTTACCATAAATAGGAACAATAATATAAAATATACCATCATGATATCTAATAGATGGAGCCCAAGCTCCTTCACCATGTCTTACATTATCAAATTCACTAAAAGGTAGTTCTTTATATACATACCTTAAAATCTTCCAATTAACAAGGTTTTTACTTTTTAGAATTGGGATACCTGGTGTATCTGAAAAAGATGAAGAAATAAGATAATATGTGCCCTTATGACGAATGACATCAGGGTCTGAATAATCTGAATTTATTATTGGATTGTTATAAAACATATGGCACCTCTAATTTTTAAAAAAATCTCATTATATCATGTACTGTAATATATAAAAGTAACATCAATAATAATACAAAGAATACTGTATTAATTATAGATTCAACCTTTTTATTTAACTTCTTCTTTGTTACTGCCTCTATTAACACAAAAACCATTCTTCCACCATCAAGTGCTGGAATAGGAAGTAGATTCATTATACCAATATTTACTGATAGCATAGCCATAAATGCTAATAATACTAAGAATCCTGAATTAATATATTGCTCAATCATCGCAAATATACCAACAAAGCTTGATAGGTTATTAACACCAATTTGTCTAACTGTAGAAGGCCAAATTAATAATTTTAGAGTTCTAAATATAATTGTAAAATCAGAACCAAATCTCATGAATGCATCACCAATACATCCAAAGAATGAAAAATGATATGATGGTGAAACACCAATTAAAATCTTAAAATAAGAAACATTCTGGCTTGATAAAACCTCATGTGTATAAGGCTCTACAATCTCTGATTTAGCAACATAAGTATAATTATCATCAACCTCATTATAATGGTAATAAGAGAATGTTACATTAGGTAATGCTTTATCATCAGATTCATAGAAATATTTAATAATATTTCCCCAAGTTAAATCATCACCTTCTAATGTTATATTACCATCTGTCATAGATGTAATAATATCACCTTTTGAAATATTACCTGAAGTACCTTTATATCTAATTGATACTGTACCTAGCTTTAAACCTAAAATATTTTCTTCTGTAATAACATTATTATCATTAACATTAATAGTATATGTCTTATTTATTCTTTCTTCATTAGAAACACCAATATTAGAAATACCAATAGATACAACATAAGAGAATGCTTCAAATGAAGCTTCTTTTATTTCGTTATTATCACTATTATCCTTATATTTGATATTATATGTTGTTACATATGATAAATGCTCATGATCAAACGCAGTTGTAACATCATACCAGCTTGATGTTTCAATACCATTTATTTCTAATATAGTATCTCCTGATTCTAATATGCCAGAAACAGGATAATTAGCTGATGCTTCTCCTATAACATTTGAATCCATATTTGCAACACCTGTTCCAAAAGAAACAATTAAATATACAAATATAGCTAATATAAAATTCATAAAAGGACCAGCAAATAGGGTTGCAAGACGCATATACCAAGGCTTTGAATCAAATGAACGCTCATAAGGTTCAATTTGTAGCTTCTTTCCTTGCTCAAATACATAATATGCATTTTTACGAACATTGAAATATCTTTCTTGTATGCCATCTTTTATTGTTATATAAAGAGGCTCTCCATCTTTACCTGTTAAATCAAATGATGAAACCTCACCTCTTATTTGAGCTTCAGCCTTTTCATCTAATATGATTTCATCGATAGCATCATCACTAACATTAATTCCAATCTCTTCTCCTACCTTAACAAGTCCATCAGTTATTGCTTCACCTGCCATTTGTACATATCCACCTAAAGGAATAGCACGAATACAGAAAAGTGTTTCACCAAACTGATGCTTATAAATAATAGGGCCGAAGCCTATAGAATATTCATGGCATAGAATTCCTGCCTTTTTAGCAACAAGCAAATGTCCTAGCTCATGAAGTGAAATTATTATTCCAATTATTAATATAAATGCGATTAAGGCTAAAAGAACTAGCCAAAATCCTTCTATTGCTAAAAACATTATTTAACAAACCTTTCTTTTATCTCTTTTATCAAGCTATTTGATAAATTTAATACATTTTCTAAATTATATTCAATCTTACTATATTTAGGATTATTTATCTCATTATAAATAATATCTTCAATATCTAAGAATTTAATATAATCATTTAAGAATAACCATACAGCAGCCTCATTAGCAGCATTTAATACTGCTAAATAGCATCCACCTTTTTTTGCAGCTATATATGCATATTCTAAGCAAGGGAATCTTTTCTTAGATAATTCATCAAAACTTAAATTTAATCCTGTTAAGGATAATGGCTTTGATAAAAGCTTACTATGAGATGGATATCTTAATGCATATGCGATAGGTGTTCTCATATCTGCAGAACCAATTGCGGCTTTAATTACACCATCTTCATATTCAACTAATGAATGAACAATAGATTCCTTATGTAGGATAGTATCTATTTTCTCATAAGGCATATCGAATAAATAATGTGCTTCAATAACCTCAAATCCCTTATTCATCATTGTTGCAGAATCAATTGTAATCTTAGATCCCATCTTCCAATTAGGATGCTTTAGAGCATCTTCTTTTGTAACTCCGATTAATTCTTCTCTTCTTTTATTTCTAAATGAACCACCAGATGCTGTAATAATTAATCTCTTAACATCTTTTCTATCTTCTCCAGTTAAACATTCTAATATTGCAGAATGCTCTGAATCAATAGGTGTTAAAGAAACATTATATTCTTTAACTAATGATTTAATAATATCTCCAGCAACAACTAATGTTTCTTTATTAGCTAAAGCAATATTTTTTCCTGCTTTAATTGCATAAACAGTTGGATTTAATCCAGATATACCAACTAAAGCATTAACGAATACTTCATTATCATATTTATGATATTTAGCTATTTCTAAAAGACCATTATCACCATAAACAATTATTGGTGAATAAGATAATTTAATATCCTTCTTTTCACGTAAGCATATTATCTCAGGCTTAAATTCTTCTACTAATTTTTGGGCTAATTCTAGGTCATGTCCTAAAGACATACCTACTACCTTAAAATCATTAATATTTTGTTTTATTACATCAAGTGTCTGTGTTCCAATAGAACCTGAGGCACCAACTAAATATACATACTTCATTATAATCACCTTATGCTACAACTGGTAATAAATGTGATATTACAAATATAAATAACAAGAAAATTGCTGATGCAAAGAATGCTGAATCAAATCTATCTAATACTCCACCATGTCCTGGGAATAGATTTGAATAATCCTTAATACCAAAGTTTCTTTTTAATTTTGAAGCAATCAGATCACCAATTTGAGAACAAATTGAAAGACAAATTGTTAATACTATTATAAAGAATACTAAACCAACATTACCTAGCTTAGATGCATCAAAAACACCATTAAAGAATGTAGTATCACCAAATCCCATAAGCTTAGATACAAATGGATAGAATATTGCTAAGCAAGAACCTAATATTGTTGCGACTGCTGTACCACCAATAGCGCCTTCCCAAGTCTTCTTAGGAGAAATTTCTGGTGCCATTTTATGCTTTCCTAAAAGCATTCCAAATACTAATGCAAAAATGTCTGTTGCAACTGTTATAGTAAATAAATAAACAATAAATCTAATACCTAATAATCTTAATACTGATAATGAACCTGCACATAATGCAACATAGATGATTGCAATATATAATTTTCCTAAATCAGCAACACTATATCCTGGTACAAACACTAAGCCTGACATTAATACCACAAGCATAAATAATAATACTGTGACAGGCTGAAATGCTGTTGATAAATGGATATGCTCAATACCTTTTGTAACAATAGATGGTATACCTAAATTTACTGATGCCATATAAGTAACAGATAAATATAAGAATAGCATTAATATTATGCTAATTATTCTCATAGGTATGCCTATTCTTTTTTCTTTGGAAAACATAGCAAGAAGCTCTAGCATTGCAATGACTGCAAAAAGCATTACAACAAACTCAAATACTCTTTCCATTGTTTCAGAAGGAACTAAAACAAGTGGAAGTAATATTACTGCCATGATAATTCCAGTAATTATTCTTTGTTTCATATAATTACCTCTTTTTTTATTACATAAAAATACAAATTAATTATAACATTTATATATGTAAAAGAAAAGAAAAAATACTCCACTAGGGGAGTATTTCAAATTTATTAGATAGTTAATAAATCCTTAGACTTTTCAGCAGTTGCTTCTTCAATTTTCTTAATATAAGAGTCAGTCATCTTTTGAACTTCTTCTAAAGCACCTGTTTCAGTGTCTTCTGGTAATTCTAATTTCTTAACTGCATCATTTAAATCTCTTCTTACGTTTCTTACGCCAACCTTTGCAGTTTCTTCCATTTTACCTACATTCTTAACTAATTCTTTTCTTCTTTCTTCAGTCATTTGAGGTAAAACTAAACGAATACCATTTGAATCAGATTGAGGAGTTAATCCTAATTGAGATGCATATATTGCAGATTCAATAGTCTTAATAACGCTCTTGTCATAAGGCTTAATATAAAGCTGATTTGCTTCAGGAATAGTAATTGATGCAACCTGCTTTACTGGAGTTGGAACTCCGTAATAATCGATTTGTACAGTGTCTAATAATGCAGGATTAGCTCTACCTGTACGTACTGTTGTTAATTCATGATGATATGCTTCTAAGCACTTTGTCATCTTTTCTTCGCCCTCTAATAGGGTCATTTCTAACATTTCTTCCATGTCATCCTCCAATTTAAATTATTACTAATGTTCCAATCTTCTCGCCTCTAACAGCCTTAACAATGTTTCCATTCTTATTCATGTTAAATACAATTAATTGTAACTTATTATCCTTGCATAAAGATGCAGCTGTTGAATCCATAACCTTAAGATCCTTTGCAAGAATGTCTTTAAATGTAATTTGTTCAAACATCTTTGCATTTGGATTTGTCTTAGGATCTGAATCATAGATACCTTCAGTACCATTCTTAGCCATCAATACAACTTCAGCCCCAATTTCTGTTGCACGTAATACACATGCAGTATCAGTTGAGAAGTATGGTGAACCAAGGCCACCTACAAAAATACATACTCTACCCTTTTCTAAGTGTCTAATAGCTTTTCTTCTAATATAAGGCTCTGCAACCTGGTTAACAGTAATTGCAGTCATTACTCTTGTTGGAACACCTAAATGTTCTAATGCATCTTGAACAGCTAGACCATTCATAATTGTTGCAAGCATTCCCATATAGTCAGCTTGAGCACGGTCCATACCTAATCCTTCAGCAGTTTTTCCTCTCCAAATGTTACCGCCACCAACAACGATGCCAATTTGAACTCCTAGATCATGTGCTTCTTTAATCTGTTTTGCTATTTCATTTACTGTAATTGGATCAATACCAAATTCAGTATTACCCTTTAAAGCTTCACCAGAAAGTTTTAATAAAACACGATTATACATTTCTTTTTCCTCCTAGTTTCATACTAGATATATTTTACACTTTTTTAAGCCTAAAAAAAAGAGAGAATATTTAATTTAATATTCCCTCATTTATTTTAAATAAGAAAAATTACTTAGCAGCAGCAACCTGGGCAGCAACTTCTGCAGCGAAGTCAGCTTCAACCTTTTCGATACCTTCACCAACTTCAAGACGGATGAATGTAGCAACAGTTGACTTAGCAGCTGAAACATATTCTTCAACAGTCTGATCTGGATTCTTAACGAATGGTTGAGATAATAAGCAGATTGCCTTTAATTCCTTGTCTAAACGACCTGGAACAATCTTTTCTGCAATAATATTTTCTGGCTTTGGTTTAGCAGCCTTAGCATTTTCATTTAATGCTGTAGTTAAGATAACTTCTCTTTCTTGAGCAATAACATCAGCAGAGATGTCATCCTTCTTAACAAACTTAGGAGCATTTGCAGCAACGTGCATAGCAACGTCCTTAGCAACTGCTTCATCATTACCATTTAATAATGAAATAGCAACGATCTTACCACCCATATGCTTATATAAACCAAATACTTGGTCAGAATTCTTAGTTAATACTGTTACACGACGTAAAGAAATCTTTTCGCCGATAACACCTGAAGCTTCAAGAATAACTTCTTCTAAAGTCTTACCATTAACTGTAACCTTTAAAGCTTCTTCAGTATTTGTAGCATTAGATGCAGCAATAGCTGTACCAACTTCATCTAATAAGTCAATGAACTTTTGGTTCTGAGCAACGAAGTCAGTTTGTGAATTTAATTCGAAAGCAACAACCTTGTTACCATTTTGTGCAAAAGAGCAAAGACCTTCAGCAGCTACTGCGCCAGCCTTCTTTTGAGCCTTAGCAATACCATGTTCACGTAACCAAACAATAGCCTTTTCCATATCGCCTTCTGATGCTGTAAGAGCCTTCTTGCAGTCCATCATACCAGCAGATGTCTTTTCACGTAATTCTTTTACCATTGATGCAGTAATTGTAGCCATGTTGTTCCTCCTAATTAGTTAGCCTTAGCTTCAGTTGTAGCTTCCTTAGCAGGAGCTTCCTTCTTTTGAGCAGGCTTCTTAGCTGATGGCTTCTTGCCATCCTTGTTATAATTTCTCTTTTGAGGTCTATCGCCCTTCTTGTTTTCTCTTTCAGGCATAGAAGTATCTTGAGATTGGTCGATTGCTTCCTTAGTATCTTCATACTTTTCAACAACACCACCATTTGCTTCTACAACAGCGTTAGCCATTACCCATGTAACTAACTTAACAGCACGAATTGCGTCAT
Organism: Acholeplasmatales bacterium; assembly: GCA_016288855.1. GTDB lineage: Bacteria > Bacillota_I > Bacilli_A > Acholeplasmatales > Anaeroplasmataceae > Anaeroplasma. The sequence continues at coordinate 9,722 of JAEELJ010000074.1, read as the reverse complement.
CGTTAGCAGGGATAACATAATCAACATCTTCAGGATCGCAGTTTGTATCAACAATACCAAATACTGGGATGTTTAACTTTCTTGCTTCTAAAATAGCATTGTGTTCCTTACGAGGGTCAACGATGAATAAAGCATCTGGTAACTTCTTCATATCCTTGATACCGCCTAAGAACTTTTCTAACTTTTCTCTTTCAGAAATAAGCTTAACAACTTCCTTCTTAGTTAACTTAGCGAAGTCGCCATCTTCTTCCATCTTATATAAGTCTTGTAATCTCTTAATTCTCTTCTTGATTGTCTTGAAGTTAGTAAGAGTACCACCTAACCATCTTTGGTTAACATAGAATTGACCAGAACGAGCTGCTTCTTCCTTAACAGCTTCCTGAGCCTGCTTCTTAGTACCTACGAATAATACTGTACCGCCATCCTTAGCGATATTAGCTAATGCTGCATATGCTTCTTCGATGCAAGCTGCAGTCTTTTGTAAATCGATAATATAAATACCGTTTCTAGATGTGAAGATGTACTTAGCCATCTTAGGATTCCATCTACGAGTTGCGTGTCCGAAATGAACACCTGACTCTAATAATTGTTTCATTGAAACTACTGATTCAGACATTTTAAAAATTCCTCCATTTTATTTTTGTTTTTTGTCCTCTACCTTCTTCTACGATCGGCCCCATCAATTTTACTTGCACCCGATGCCTGATCTCCAAAGGTATGTGTATTTTTTTTCGTGCTTTTAAATAATACCACAAACATGTTCAAATTGCAATATATAATTTTTCCATTAGAAAAGTGGTCCTATATGTAACCCCTTATTATCTTTCTCTAACCGCTATTTTAAATTTGTTAAATCAATGTCTCTATCAGTACATATTACTTTTTGAATACTAGAATTTATTGTACCTTCACATGTAATTTCTAATAAAGAATCACAACCATTAACCTTTTTTAATATAAACAAAAGATGCTAGAAATGATCTAGCATCTTAAACAAGTTATTTTTATTCGATTACAACCATATAAACATAAGATTCGCCACTCTTCTTAGCAATAGTATATGTACCTGCTGATAAAGTATAGCTATATCCATCAACTGTTGCAGTTGTTTTGATTGTATTATCACCAATTGTTAATGTATTGCCAGCTGCCTTACCCTTAACATAAATAGTAACAGTCTGATTTGTTGTAATTGTAAATGTAATACTACCCTTAGAGTCTAGTTTTAAGCAAGAACTATACTCAGTACCATTAATAGTAGCACTACCCTTATCAGTTTGAATTGAGCCTGCTGTTGTGAATGAAATATCACCTGATGTAACTGCTTCTCCATCAGCAAATGTTAAAACTGCAGAAGCCTTAATAGATTCTAGTGCAGTAACACAATCTTCTAGTTTAGAAGAATTTGTAACTAAAGCTTTATCAGATGCTGATAATGAATCATAAGCAGCTTTAGCCTTATTAATTGCTGTTGCATCACTTGATGTAACATTAGAAGCTAAAGGTAAGTTATCAATTAAAGCAATAACCTCTGATACTGTATATTCTTCAGTTGTTTCTTCACCACTTCCGCCTGATGAGCTACTATTTTCATTTGTAGCACCTAAAGATTCAACTAAATAAATATTAGTATATGTTGTTACAATTGTCTTTAATGCAGTATTGATTGCATATGATGAATCATCTACTGAATCATTAAATTCAAATTTAATATCTCCACCATTTAATCTACCAGCATATTGTTCAACAACATTAACAACCTGATCAGTTGGAGTAATTTGTTCTAATGTAACACCTAAATCAACCTTTGTATCAAAGTTGTCATATGAAGTGCCACCTTGCTTTGCGACATAAGTTGAAGGAATTACTTCATCTCTTGTTGTAGCCTTATAAGCATCGAAATCATTTGTATTAGTTTCTGATGCATAAATAATAGATTGTCCACCTGTAATTGAGTCATTATAACACTTAATTACACCACCATCTTCACTAGAGAATGTGCCATCTCCTAATGCATCTGTTCCTTGCATTGAAATTAAATATGGATGATTACAATTTCTAAATACATTATTTTCAGAGAATGCTGAACCACCATATGTCATACCAATACCATATTTTGCATTTCCATCATAGTAGTTATTATAAATATGTACTGACATAGTTCTAATTCTTGGATGTCTTGAATCAGAATGGTCAAACCAGTTATGGTGGAATGAAATATAGTTAGGACCTGTTTCACTCTTCATACCGCATAATACACATTTACCTGAATCATAATAATGGTTATAAGAAATAGTTAAATGCTTAGAATCACCCTTAAGGTCTGTTGAACCATCACCCTTAGCTTGGTCTGCGTCTGAACCAACACCACCATAGAATAAATCATTATCATGAATCCATAGGTTAGTATTAGCTGTATCCATAGAAATACCATCATCTAAGAAATTTAATAAGCCAATATTTCTAATTTCAACATTACCACAATTTCTTAGTAAGAAGCCAAATCCATTAACACATGCATCTTCTCCTACACCTTCAATAGTAATGTTCATATTTTGGTATTTATTTGCGCCCTTAACTTGTAATCCTTCAGATGAGCTTGAGATATGGTCAAGATCATTTAATGTAATTTCACCAATTAATCTGATATCTAGAATATCACTTGATGATGCAGCCTTTTGCTTAGCATCAAGAATTGATTGTAAGCCTGATACTTGGCTACCATTTACTGTAGCAGTTACAGTTTTTGCGTTTTGCGCATTTACATAAATAACCTGAGCACCACTCTTTAGTGTACCATCATCATTATATGCACCTGAACCACTACCATATTGTGAATCAGATGAGAATGCGAAACCTGTTCTATCATAAGAAACTACATCAATAGACTTTTCTTCTGCAGTAACATTTCCTGATGGAGTTGTTGCTTCAACCTTAACATCATATTTGCCTGCCTCAAGGCCTAATGCATCTGCACGATAGTAGAAATTACCTTCTGTATCCTTATACTTTCTAATTAATTGTGAATCAATTGCAGTATATGTAGATGCAGTTGATTTCTTAACATATACAGTATATGCTGTAGCATTCTTTACAGGAGAGAATTCAAGATATATAGATTCTTGATCTCCACCAACATTACTAATTGCAACAACATCTAAAGCTTCTTCACTAGACTCTGATGTTGTAGTTGTATTATTTGATGTTGTTGTATTAACTGTAGTTGTATTAATTGTTGTTGTAACAGGATTTGTAGTTGTTTGAACTGTAGTTGTTGTTTGAGCTGCTGTTGTAGTCTGAGCTGTTGTTGTTTGAGCTGCTGTTGTAGTTTGAGCTGCTGTTGTTGTATTTACTGTTGTAGTTGGCGCTACTGTTGTTGTATTTACTGTTGTAGTTGGTGCTACTGTTGTCGTATTTACTGTCGTAGTTGGTGCCACTGTTGTTGTATTTACTGTCGTAGTTGGTGCCACTGTTGTTGTAGCTACTGTTGTAGTTGGTGCCACTGTTGTTGTATTTACTGTCGTAGTTGGTGCTACTGTTGTTGTATTTACAGTCGTAGTTGGTGCCACTGTTGTTGTAGCTGCTGTTGTAGTAGGTACAACTGTAGTTGAAGGTATAGCAGTTGTTGATTCTACAGTAGTTGCTTCAGCTGTTGTTGTATCTTTAGATGTAGTAGTTTCAACTATTGTTTCAGTTGTTGTACTATCTGGTGAAGTTGTAGTAATAATTGTTGTTGAAACAACAGTTCCTGAATCAGATACACTCTCTGTTTCAGTTTGAGTTGTTGTAACAACATCATTATTATTGTTATTCTTTCCAGCCTTTGAAATTCCACTAGTCGTACATGACGCTAGCGCAATAGTTGATATTGCCGTTAGGGCAAACGCCATTCTCTTTTTTCTCATGTTTTTTGTTCCTCTCTCTTTTCAAAAAATCATACTCGTATTATACTACTTTATTTTTAAGATTGAAAGCGTTTTTTTGTTTAATTTTATAAAGTATAAAAAAAGACGCTTATTGTAAACAAGCGTCTAAATTTATATGCTTAAAAAGTCTAAAATTAATTTTTCTTTCTAAATACAAAGAATACAATAACTCCACCTACTGCAGCAACACCTAAGATTACACCTAAAATAATCCAGAATACCTTAGTAGAATTATTATTAGTATTTTCTGCTTCGCTAGAATTATCTGTTGTTGTAGTTGTTTCTTCAATTGGAGCATCAGACTTAACGTTTAGTAATCCATTAGAATTGAAATTAAATTCAACTGTCTTAACTTCAGCAACTGCTGAATTTTCTAATTCAACAGTATCGTCATTCTTAACTAATTCCTTACCACCAACTGTGATTGTAGAATATACAGGAACATATAAATAGCTTCTTAAAACAATCATGTTATTATACTTTCTTACAACTAATGTAGGTAAGTATACAACTTCAAGCTTAAATTCAGCATCATTATGCTTATCATAATATTCTTTAGCATTATCAAATTGAACTGCCTTAACCCAGCTTTCAGTAGTATCAGTTTCAAATTCACCTAAAGTTAAATTTCCAATACCTTCATCACTAGAATATAAGCATGAAAGAATTGATGATGTTTCAGATGAATAAATTAAATCAGTTAATGTTAGATTAGAAACATTAAAATATTTTAAGTTATCCCTATAATCCTTAAATGCTTCATTAATTGAAATCATATTATCCGAAGAATTAACTGGAATTGAAGTTATTTCTCTTTTAATTAATGAAGATTCATAATCTGTTGCAATAAAGATTTTATACCAAGAATCTCCATCCTCAGTTGTTGTAACTTCTTCTGTTGTTGTTGATGTTTCATCAGTTGAAGTATCAACTGGTGAAGAAGTTTCTAAATATTTAGTCTTCTTTGAAGCTTCTTCTTTTGCTTTCTTAGATACAGTAGATAATAAAACTGAACCTGTTGTATCAGTAAATGTGGCATTATAATGTTCTAAAATGCCTGTTGTATCATCAGCGAAATATGCAAGGTCACTACGACCCTTTGTTAAATCATCACCAGTAGTTGATTGACATGATGCTAATGCTAAAACACCAAGACCTAAAACTGGTAAAGCTAATAAACTCTTTTTCATTATAATCACTTTCCTTAAACAAAATGATTATAGCAAAATCCATTTCTAAAAACAAGCCAAAAATGAAAATGAGGACATATAGTTTTGCCTAGTCCTCATTTTCTTCTCTTTTCTTAGTTCTTTTATCTTCCTTCATAGCTCTTGGATGAGCGATGTTATAAGATGATCTAATTGTTTCTAAAGAAACCTCAGTATATATTTGTGTTGTTGATAATGATTCATGTCCTAAAAGTTCTTGAACACTTCTAATATCAGCTCCATTATTCAATAATGATGTTGCAAAGCTATGTCTTAGCATATGTGGAGATATTTTAAATGTTTCACCACATTTATCAACTAAGCCTTCTAATATTTTTCTTACACCAACTCTACTAAGCTTTCCACCATTTTTATTTAAAAAAACATAATGGTTATCTAAATCCTTTGAATTATATAAAATATCAACTCTATATGTAGATATGTAATGCTTTAGGTCATCTCTTAATTCTTCATACATAATTACATATCTATCTTTATTTCCCTTACCATGAATATGAATAGTTCTTTCAGGGAAATCAATATCAGATATTTCCATATTACAAAGTTCACTAACTCTTAATCCACAGCCATATAAGCATCCTAATAAGCAATAATTTCTATAACCCAACTTATTATCCATATCACATGTCTCAAATAGCATACCAATTTCTTTTTCATTAATAAACTTTGGTACTCTTTTTGCAATTTTAGGCATATCAATATCATTATCAGCAAATAAATTAACATTCATAATCTCTTCTTTATATAAGAAATTATAAAACGAAGATAAGGAAGACATTTTTCTATGAATAGATGATGCTTTATTACTTCTTTTCATATAAGCAACATAATTTTGTAATGTTCTTTTTTTTACACCAAAAAGATCACGTGCCATATGCTCAGTATGTATGAAGTTTTTAAATTCATTAATATCCTCTCTATAGGCTTCAACAGTATTAATTGAATAGCCCTTAACATTTGATATTTCAGATAAAAACTCTAACAAAGCGTCATCTTCAGTCATTAATTCTTCTAACCTCTTTTTCCATATCTTCTAAAGCTCTTTTACCATAAAGCATCTTTCTATCATGCTTAGAATGCTTAAAATCTAAGTCTTCCATAATACCAAAGTTAGCATTCATTGGTTGGAAATCATCACCTGCATTACATATATATTGAGCCATAGAGCCCATAACTGTAGTTCTAGGTAATACTATTAATTCTTTACCTTTAAGATATCTATCCATGTTTATTGCAGCATATATACCTGATGCAGCAGATTCAACATATCCTTCAACACCTGATAATTGTCCTGCAAAGAATAAATTAGGATATTCCTTTGTTTGGTATGTAGGATTTAGAATCTTAGGTGCATTAATATATGTATTTTTATGCATTCTTCCATATTTTGCGAATCTAGCATTTTCAAGTCCTGGAATCATAGAAAATACTCTTTTTTGTTCTGGGAACTTTAAATGAGTTTGGAAACCAACTAAATTAAACATTGTTTTTGCAGCATCATCCTGTCTTAATTGAACAACTGCGTAAGGAGTCTTACCGTCTGGTGTTCTTAGTCCTACTGGCTTCATAGGACCAAATGTTAATGTTTGAGGTCCACGTTTTGCCATAACCTCAACAGGCATACATCCTTCAAAAACCTTTAATTCATAATCCTTAGGCTCAACACCCTCAGCCGTAATTAACGCATTATAGAATGCATCAAATTCTTCCTTTGTAAAAGGGCAATTATAATATGATGCAACACCCTTATCATATCTACTCTTTAAATACACCTTACTATAATCAACTGAATCAGCATAAATAATAGGAGCTTGTGCATCAAAGAAATAAAAATCATTTACATTAAATAATCTTCTTATTTCTTCGCATAAAGGATCTGATGTTAAAGGTCCTGTTGCTAAAATAGTTGGTACAGTTGTATCTATTTTAGTTATTTCTTCATTAATTACTTTTACATTAGGTAATGCCTTAATAGTCTCAGTAACCCATAATGAATAACCTTCTCTATCTACTGCTAAAGCACCACCTGCTTCAACAGAGTGTGTTCTTGCAGCCTTAATGATTATAGAATCTAGCATTTCCATTTCTTTTTTAAGAATTCCACATGCATTTTCTAAAGAATCACTTCTTAAAGAATTTGAACATACAAGCTCTGCAAACTTTTCACTTTTATGAGCTGGAGTCATCTTATTTGGTCTCATCTCATATAAATCTATATCGTATCCTTTTTTTGATAAATACCAAACTGCCTCACATCCTGCAAGTCCAGCTCCTATAACATTAATTTTCATATTAATACCTACTACTTTTTTATATACTTTTTAGTCTAATATTATTATTCTTCTAAAAATAAATCAGCACGAATTTGATCCATAAAATCACGTACTAATTCCTTCTTTTCACTCCAATAATATCTTGCATTATTAGTCACCATTAAATCCTGATTTAATATGTGTAGTGAATGCTTTTCTAATTCTTCTAATGCTTGATAATAGCTTGAAGCATTTTTCTTACCTGCCGCTAAAAGATCCCATAATATTCCAAGGGCTCCTTCCTCATCTAGTAGGTCAGCTTCTAAAACTATTATAAAATTATGATTATCTGTCTTTTTTAATAAAGATTTATCTGAATGATTTAATATAATCCATTCAACATCCTTTTTAAATTTTTGATCAAAACCATGTGCACAAGCATATTCATTAAATATTTTTGCTGAATATAAGGCATGATCTTCTTTAGAGAATGCATATCCAGCATCATGGAAAATACATGCTGTTGTTATAACCTTTTCATCTAAATCCTTAAAATCAGTTAATAATCTTTTTGACCATGCAACAACTCTTTTAGTGTGCATAAATCTATCTCTAAATTGATGATTTGGATTATTAGGTCTTCTTTTATTATTATCTTCTAAAACATTTCTTACATGATCTAGCATATCATCGTAATCTAATACCATAATTATTCTCCCCTCATACTTTTAATTAATTCAATTTCTTCCATATATCCATCTAATTCATTAGGCGTTTCTAAATATAATGGAATATCTTTAATCCTTGGATTATTAACAATATTTCTTATTGCCTCAAGACCTATTGTTCCTTTCCCAATGCATTCATGTCTATCCTTAAATGAATTAAAAGGCATCTTTGAATCATTTAAATGTATAGCCTTTAATCTATTAAGGCCTATTATTTTATCAAATTCATCTAATACACCATCAAAGTTATTAACTATATCATATCCTGCTGAATATATGTGGCATGTATCCATACATACACCTAAATGTTCATTATATAAAACTCCATCAATTATCATTTTTATTTCTTCAAAAGTCTTACCAACCTCACTACCTTTACCTGACATAGTTTCAAGTAAAATTGTAGTTTTCTGATTTGGTGTAATAATTTTATTAAGACAATCAATAATAAGCTTTATTGCATAATCTCTATCTAGGGTTGTAGATGAACCAGGATGGAAATTATACATTGCTGAAGGAAAATGCTCTAACTTTTCTAAATCCTCTTTAAACACCATTAATGCATATTCTCTTGTTTCTTCTTTAGCTGAACAAGGATTTAGGGTATATGGTGCATGACATAAAATATTATCTACACCAAAAGAATCCTTATTTGCCATATAATAATTAAAATCATTATCATCAAATTCCTTTGCCTTACCTCCCTGAGGTGGACGAGAGAAATATTGGAATGTTGTTGCTCCTATCCTTTTTGCATCTAAAAGAGCACCCTTATAACCTTTTTGAAATGATAAATGTGGACCAATTCTAAGCATAAAAACTCCTATCAATAACTTTATGATAATTATATCATAATATAAGAAAAAAGTGCCAAACAATGTGTTTGACACTTAAAATATTATTTTAATAATTACTTTGCATCAACGATTTCTAACTTCTTGTCAATGATTGTAACAATCTTGTCATCCTTAGAAAGCTTTAATGCGTCATTAGCAGCCTTTACAGCATCAGCTAATGTACCAACAACAGCCTGAACACCCCAAACGATTGCTAAAGTTCTAGCATCATCTCTGTTTGAAACAGCGAAGAAGATATCAGAAGCTGGACGATACTGAGAAATAGCTAAAGCTAATTCAACAGAACCTTCAGCACAAATTGCTGGGATTTCGAATTGATTTGCAATTGTTGCAGCAGCAAGACCTAAAGCGTCAGCTTCATCTTGGTTTTCCTTGTTGTAAACAACATTGTCGATCATTAATTGATGATCAATTGATTCTTCAGCCTTTTCATCAATCTTAGACATATATGATACAGCTTCGAATGGATAATCACCTTGTGCAGATTCACCTGATAACATTGTAGCACCAGTACCATCTAATACAGCATTGTGAACATCTGAAACTTCAGCACGTGTAGGACGTGGATTTTGTTGCATAGAGTCTAACATTTGAGTAGCTGTAATAACAATCTTACCTGTAGATTGAGCTAAGAAAATCATTTCCTTTTGGATTTCTGGTAAATCCCATGCATCAACGTCAACACCTAAGTCACCACGAGCAACCATTACACCATCAGAAAGTGCAATGA